>SLGU01000284.1 GCA_007136525.1 Desulfobacteraceae bacterium
GCCACACCGAGCATCCGGCGACGATCCGCGTCCTTGGCGAGCTGCAGCTCCTCCGCCGGCAGTGACTCGTCCACGTTGGCGGTGTTGTGGATGGCGCCGCGGTAGGGCAGGAACCACAACAGCCCGAACATCACCGCCGCGAAGAACACGAACAGCGCGATCGTGGCGATCCAGCCCTCCTCCCCCAGCCACAGGCCGGCGAGCTCGGCCGGCACGACCCCTTCGAGGGTGCGTGACACCTGCTGACCACCGATGACGAGGTGCCACCGGGCTGCCAGCATCCCGATCAGCCCGAGGGCGCCGGCGGTGGCGGCCAACCAGAGTCGCGGCAGCCCCTGGCGTCGGGCTGCCAGGGCGAACAGCATCACCACCACCAGGCCCCCGAGCAGCAGCTCGATGCCGATGAAGCTCCAGCCGTAGACCCCGAAGAGCACCGCGGAGATGGCCTCCCACGTCTGTGAGCCGGTGTAGGCGGACCAACCGAGATCCCACACGCGCAGCAGCAGGTAGCCGGCGAAGAAGGTGGCACCGCTGCCCGCCAGCAACTGCATCATCCGGCCCTGGTCGCGGAGGAAGCCGGTGAGCCCGCCGACCAGCGACAGCCAGGCGTAGCCGGAGGCCATCGCCATGAAGAAGAACAGGGGGCCGAGCAGCAGGTTGTTCCACACGCCACCTGGGACACCGACCAACGTGGACAGCAGGAACCCGGAGTAGGCGACGAACCCGATCTCCGCGACGATGCGGGCGATCTCGAGGGTGCGCATCCGCCGCTCGGAGATCGGCCGCGGCGGGTCCTGCAGGTCGTAGCCGAAGGACAGGAAGCCGTAGACCTTGCCGAGCCAGTCGCTCCGGACCGAGGCGGACCACGCGAACTCCTCGCGGTGCAGGTACCAGATGTGGAAGGCGGTGAGCGCGATCAGCACCATCATGAAGTACGCGCCGTAGGGCATCACCGAGCTGAGGTTGGGGAACACCACGACCCGCCACATGCGCAACGGCTGGAACTCGTTGGCCAGCACGCCGAGCGGGATCGTGACGAAGCAGGCGAGCGCGGTGATCAGCGCGATGCGGCGAAGGCGTGCGAGCCCCGGCTCCTCCATCGACCACGGCAGGCGTGGCAGGATGGAGATGATCAGGTTGCCGCTGCCCAGACCCGCGAGGAACAGGTAGGCCCACACCGGGCCCTTCCAGTAGACCGCTTCGTTGGGCAGGGTCCAGTCCCCGAAGAAGGGCGGGGTCCAGCTGCCGACGGTGAGGATCAGCTCGAGCATCGGATGCGCTCCTCAGCGGTTGAGTTCGCCGGGCAGGCCGACGTAGTGGGTGTTTGGACCGAACCCGATCTCCGGGCGCATCACCGTGGTCTGGTGCTCAGCGATGTAGCGGGACGGGACGCTGTCGGGGTCGTCGAGGTCGCCGAAGATCCGGCACTGCGAGGGGCAGACCTCCACGCACGCCGGTCTGAGACCCTGGTCGACGCGGTGGGCGCAGTAGTTGCACTTGTCCGCGGTGTTGCGCGCGGAGTTGTAGAAGGTCATGCCGTAGGGGCAGCCCTGCATGCATGCCTGGCAGGCGAGGCAGATCGAGGAGTCGAGGTCGACGATGCCGTCCTCGCGCTTGTAGATCGCGCCGGTCGGGCAGGCTTTGAGGCAGCCGGGGTCGTCGCAGTGGTTGCACAGCTTCGGGAGGAAGTAGGGCTGGGCATCCGGGTACTCGCCGAGCACGTGCTCCTCGACCCAGTCCCGGAAGCCTCCCAGCGGCACGTTGTTCTCCGCCTTACAGACGTTCGTGCAGGCGTGACAGCCGATGCACCGCTCGAGATCGATGACCATGCCGAGACGGCCGGGGATGATGACTGGCGCTTCCTCGGCGTACGCCGCATCACCGCGCGACAGGAGGGGCAGCACCGCTCCTGCAGCGGCGGTGGTCATGGCTCCTTTCAGGAAGGACCTTCGGTCCATACCAGCACCGACGCCAGCAGGTTCACCCGGATCGGCTCCCCCGCAACACGCTCCCGGGGCACCGCCACAGGCACAGGTCGCTGCGCCCTCACCACAGTCGCCGCCGTCGTCGCCGCAGGCACACTGGCGTGACGCTGCCTGCAGCGCGGTCGCCGGCTCGTGCCGGGCGCTGGCGACGCGACAGCCCGGGCACACCCCCAGCTGGAACCGCGGATCGTCCGGATCGAGGCCGGCCTCCTCCAGGGTGCGGCGAGCGTGTGCCAGCAGACGCTGCGGTGCGTACTGCTCGCCGCAGGTACGGCACGCCACACTGTCGTCGGTGAGCAGGATCCGGAGCTCCATCGCACCAGCCCCGATCGGCACCGCAGGCTCAAGCGTGAGCGCATCGTCGGGGCAGGCCGCCACGCAGGCACCACAGCCGACGCAGTCGAGGTTCGTGACGCTGAGGCTCGCCACCGAGCCGTCGAGCTGCAGGGTGTCGGTCGGGCAGGCTATGGCGCAGGCGCCGCAGGCCACGCAGGCCGACTGGTCCAGGACGATGTGGCCGAAGCCCGTAGCCGCGACCGGCGCGACCGCGTCGTCACCGAACCGAGGGAGCAGGATCCGCAACCGCTCGCGCCGATCGTGGGCGGTCGCCAGACGCAGACGGTCGTCGATCGTGATCCGTTCGGGCAGGCGCATGAGGCTGCTCATGCGATCGAGCGCCTGGCGAAGTGGAGCGGCAGTGCCGGCATCCTCGACGAAGGCCACCCGCCGGGGATCGTCGACCACCGTCCTTGTCACGGTGAGCGGGTCGAGCAGGATCCGCGGCCGGTCGTGGGTGCAGGCGAGACAACCGACCAGCACCACGCCGCGGGCCCCGGCACCGAGTGCCGCGAGCAGGACGGTCTCGTCCACGATCAGCAGCGACGGCAGCACGACGACGGCATCACCTCCCACCTCGCGGGCGACCCGACGCTGTGATGCCTCGCAGGTGATGGCCAGCACCCCGTCCCGGACGCCTGCGGCGCGGTCGGCGACGAGCGAGACGAGTTCCTCGGCCGGGAGGAAGGGTCGCTCGATCGAGGAGGTGGGACAGACGCCACTGCAGGCACCGCAGCGCTGGCAGAGGTTGGCATCGATGCGCATCTCCGCACCGTCAGGCCGGTTGCGCAGCTCGATCGCGCCGTACGGGCACGTGTCGAGGCAGGCGCGGCAGCCATCGCTGCCTACCGGTCCGACCGCGCACGTGGCGCCGCTGATGGTGGGGGCAGGGAGCGTGATCGTGGACAAGACGGCTCCGAGGGCACGGGAGGCAGGAGAGGCAGGGGACCTGAGGACCACATCCTTCCTACCACCGTTGGAAGGTCGTCAGGGCCACAGGACCCTGCCAGGGCGCCAACGTTCCCAACGGCGCTGGAATGTTGCTTCATCGCTCGCAAGAAGCCGGTTGCCGCACACCACGTTCGCCCGCCAGAGGTCGACCTCGGCCTACCGTGGCGCTCGACCACCGAGGTGGAGGCCCAGATGACAGAACACGTGCCGGAGATCTACGCCGACTACCGGGAGCGGTTCCCGGCGGTTGCGACCGCCATGGACGGCCTAGGTGCCGCCACAGCTGCGGCTGGGCCGGTCGACGACCGCACGCAACGACTCATCAAGCTGGGGTTGGCGATCGGAGCGGTCGCCGAGGGCGCGGTGCGCTCCAACGCCCGCAAGGCCCTCGACCTCGGTGTCTCACCGGAGGAACTGCATCACGTCGCGATGTTGGCGATCACCACCTGTGGGCTGCCGACCGCCATCGCCGGCCTGCAGTGGATCGAGGAGGTCCTCGTCGCACGGCAACCGGACAGCGGCTGAGCGCGGAGGCGACGCTCACGGCAACGGGTGGGGCGGCCCGAAGGCCGCCCCACCCAGGAAGGTCCTTGCCGGTGCTCAGGCCGTGTCGGTCGTGTAACCGGCTTCGACCATCGCGGCAAACGTGCCCGCGTACCCCTCGACGTTGGTGTAGCCGATCAGGTGGTAGATGGTCTGAGCCATGCCCGCGCGGAACGCAGAACCGCAGTAGACGATCACGGGCTGATCCTGCGGAACCTCGACGTCCGTGCTGACGATGCTGCGGATCGGCACGGAGAGCGCATCCTCGATGAAGCCGTCCTCGTACTCCTCGGGCTCACGGACATCGACCAGCACGGCGCCGGCATCGCGAGCCTCGATGGTGGCTTCGAGGTTGTTGGCGTAGAAGCCCTCCGGGATCGTGGCGAGGACGTCGTCCACGGCGTCGACCATGGCCGCCTGCAGTCCGGGGTCACCGAAGTTCTCGGGCTCGTTGTCCTCGACCACGAGCTCCTCACCCGCGGCGTCCCAGCCGACCGAGCCGGGCGAGTAGGCGGTGACGTTGTCGTAGCCCATGAGGCCGAGCGCTGCCGTCGCCATGCCGGCACGCCACCCGGACAGGCAGTAGACCCACACCGGACGATCGGTCGGGATCAGTTCCGTGCTCTGCGCGAGCTCGCGGATCGGGATGTTGACGGCGCCGGGGATGTGGCCCTCTTCGTACTCGCCGGCTTCGCGGACGTCGATCAGGACCGCGTTCTCGACCGCGAGCGCGTCCTTGAACTCGTCGAGCTCGCGGACGAAGAGGAAGCCCTCGGGGATCGTGCTCGCGAAGGCATCGACCTCCGCGACGACGTCGACCTCCTCGACCGGCGCCTCCTCCGGCTCGGCCTCGGCGTCCTCCTCGGCCTCCTCCTCCTCCTCGAGATCGAGGGCGAGTGGTTCGTCCTCCTCGGCGTCAACGGCCGTCTCGCCGTTGTCACCGTTGCCGCAGGCCGCCAGCACCAGCATCAGTGCCAGCAGCGCGGCGAGGAGCGAGCGTGTACGGGCTCTGCGCATGTTGCGTCCTCTCGGTTCGTTGCTCTTGGTCGTGGGGGCCACCTGCCCCCTCAGGCCTTGCGGACATCGTCGTGCTGAGATCGTGCGAGGCCCCCTCCGGTCGGGGCGGGACCGTGGTCGCCGGACCGCGGGGAGGCGCGGCCGCCGCCGGCGGCCTGGTTCTCGTCCTGCTGACGGGCACTACGAGCGGCCCTCACCGGGGGGCTCAGCTGCTCCGGGCACCGGATCCACGCGTGGCTCACGCGCCTTGAGCGCGTCCATCTCCGCGACCCACTTCGCGTGCTCGTGTGCGGCATCGGCGCGCGGGACGTACCCGGTGTGCATGGCGTTGATGGCCTTGTAGACCACGGTGAAGTAGATGTGGCCGATCAACAGCAGGACCAGGCCCAGCATGGAGATGTTGTGGACCAGCGCCGCCCAGGACAGCTGGACGTCGGTGAGCTGACCGGACCAGATCCACAGCACCAGCCCGGAGAACACGACCCCGGCACCCAGGATGAGTACGGCCGCGTGGTGCAGCTTCTGGCCGGCGTTGAGGCGCCCTTGGGGTGGCATGCCCTCGGACTGGCCGAGGAAGTAGCGCCCCATGTGCAGCAACCAGCGTCGGTCGTCCCTGTCGTACTGGAAGGACTCGACGATGAGCTCCTTGGCGCCCTCGCGATCCACGATGAAGTAGAGGAAGGGCACGGCCATGAAGCCGACGGCGGCGATGCGGTGGATGATCCGTGAGTAGCCGCCCGCCGCGAGGAAGGAGAGCGGTTCGAAGATCAGCGGGAGCCCGGTGAGGAACAGCACCGTGAAGGAGCTGGCGACCAGCAGGTGGATGTAGCGCTGGCCTGGGCGGTAGCGCAGCAGCGTCTCGTTCGGACCGGCGACCTCAGCCGTTGGCGTGGCGGTCTCACTCATGCCTGCACCTCGTCGTCCTCAGCCGGGAGCGTCGCCCCGGTCCTCGCTGCCTCGGCTCGCTGGAGTTCCTGCGCGTGGTTCCGACGGGCGATGATCGCTGCGACCCCAGCCCCGGCCATGGTCAGGGTGATGGCCCCGACCCCGATCGGCTGGGCGAAGTCCTGCCAGGCCTCGGTCACGGTCGGGATAGCGGGATCGGCTGGCAGACCCATCGTTTCCGGGTCATCGGGGATGACCAAGAGCATCCCGAGCCCGCCGGCCTGGTTCTCCCCGTAGACCTGGGCGTTGGGGTACTTCTCGCGCATCAGGCTGGCCCGTCGGTGGGCTTCAGCGGCGATCTCCTGGCGGGTGCCGTAGGCCAGCGCATCGCTCGGACAGGTCTCCACGCACCAGGGTGTGCCACCGGCCCGGGTCACGTCCCGACAGCCGTCGCACTTGCGCGACACCCCGTCCGCCATCTTGGGCACGTCGTATGGGCAGGCCTGCACGCAGTACCGACAGCCGATGCAGGCGTCGGTGTTGACCCGGGTGAGCCCGTCCTCCTGGAACAGCGCGCCCGAGGGGCAGACGTTGACACACGCCGCGTCGGTGCAGTGGTAGCACCGGTGGTTGTCGAATCCCGCCACGACATCGGGGAAGGTTCCCCGCTCGGTGGTGGAGATCGCGATGTAGTTCACCCCCTCACCGAGCTCGTTGCCGGTCTTGCAGGCGACGACGCAACCGGTACAGCCGATGCACTGGGTGAGGTCGAGGAGGAACGCTTGGCTCATCTCAGGCCTCCGTTGCGATGCGCACGAAGTTCACGCGTAGGCCGGCTCCGCCCGAGATCGGGTCGAGGTTGTAGGTCGTCTGGAGCTTGGCATCGCTGGCACCGACCGCGTTGGCGTTGCTGAGCAGCTCTGCTCGCTGTCCCCAGCCATGCGCCATGAACACCGCATCACGCCGGATCCGCTGGGTGGCCTTGACCTTGATCGGGCCGTCGGTGACCCCATCCTGGTTCTCGAGTAGCACCCGGTCACCGTCGGCGACACCGAGCTCCTCGGCGACGTCGGTGTTCAGCCACAGCTCGTTCTCCGGGGTCACCTCGTTGAGGACGGGCGTGTTCTGTGTGGTGGCGAAGGTGTGCGCGGGCTGACGTCCGTAGAGCAACCGCAGGTAGCCCTCGGGCGGCTGATCCACCGGCTCGTACTCGGGCAGCCCGTCGAGGCCGTTCTCGGCCAGGGTCTGGGAGAACAGTTCGATCTTGCCCGAGCGGGTCGCGAAGGGTGAGCCGCTCTCGTGGTCCTCGAGGAAGGGACGTCCTTCCTGGACCAGTACACCTCGGTTCGAACGCAGGTCGTCGAGGTTGGAGCCGACCGAACGCAGCCGGGTGTTCAGGAACTCCTCGATTCCGTCCCAGCGGAAGTAGCCGTCGAGTCCGAGCCGTTCGCCGAGCTCCTTGACCATCCACCACCCTGGCTTGGTGTCGTAGAGCGGCTCCACCGCCGGCTCTCGCAGGTGGATGTAGGGCGTGCGGTGCGCCATCGTGAGCAGGTCGTCGTAGCGCTCGAGGTAGGTGGCCTCCGGCAGGATGATGTCGGCCCAGGCCGTGTACTCCATCGGCAGCACGTCGACGGCGACGAACAGCTCGAGGTTGGCCAGCGCTTCCTTGGTGCGTGCCGGGTTCGGGATGGCGTGGAAGAGGTTGACCCCGGAAGCGATCAGGGCCTCGATCCGGTACGGGTCCCCGGAGATCATCGGCTCGATCAGCTCCTGGATCGCCGTCGGTCCCTGCAGGAAGCGATCCTGCACGCCATCGGCACGGACCTTGCCGGTGGGACCCTGTGCCAGCTCCGCCAGACCGTCGCTGTCGTCGTCGGGCTCTGCGGAGCAGCCCCCGGCGCTCCCGGCGATCTTGTAGGGCGGGATGGGCACGTCACCGATGTAGGGCGAGCTGTTGAAGTACATCCCGCCCTCGCGGCCGTAGGCCCCGAGCAGGGCGTTGACGAGGTAGGTGGCGCGCATGCGCTGGGTGTCGTTGCCGTACCAGGTGGTGTGCCGGCCCGGCATGATCACGGCCTGGGGCGCGTGGTCGGCCATGGTGCGGATCGTGGCGCGGATCTGCTCGGGGGACAGATCGGTGATCTCCGCCGCCCACTCCGGGGTCTTGTCCTGGACGTGGTCGACGAGCTGGCTGAACCCGGTGGTCCAGCGCTGCACGTAGGCGGCGTCGTAGAGCTCCTCGGTGACCAACACGTGGAGCCAGGCCAGCAGCAGGGCGGTGTCGGTCCCGGGCTTGATCGGCAGCCAGTGGTCCGCCTTGGTGCCCGCGCTCGACAGCCGCGGGTCGACCACGATGATCTTCCCCCCACGCCCGTGGAGGTTGGCGAAGTCCTGCATGACGGTGTTGCGGGCGTCCTCACCGATGTGGCTCCCGATCAGGGTGAGGCACTGCAGGTTCGGCCAATCGAGGGGCTCATGCCCGCCCACGGGGGTGCCGAAGGTGAGCAGGGAGGCCTCCTCGCGGGGCGAGATGCACAGCGAGGACGCGGGGTTGGCCGCGTTCGGGGTACCCCACGACTGCGCGAAGTGCTCGACCCACCAGTAGTCACTGGCACCGTGGCCGAAGATCGCGACGGACTCCTCTCCGGAGCGCTCGCGGACCTCGTTGAGCTTCTGCGCGATGAGGTCGAGGGCGAAGTCCCACTCCACCTCACGGAACCGGCCCTCGCCACGCTCACCGGTCCGGACCATCGGTGCGCGCAGGCGGTCCGGGTCGTACATGAAGGAGACCCCACCCTGTCCCCGGGGACACAGCATCCCACGGCTCTTGGGGTCATCAGGGTTCCCGTCGATCTTGTGGACCACCCCGTTGACCGAGCGCACCACCAGCCCGCAGGACCAGGGGCACATGTCGCAGACGTTGTAGGTGGTCTCGATCTCCCCCTGCCGGTACCAGGCATCCTCATCGATGCCAGCGGCGAAGGCCGGTGCGCCCTTCATACCGCGCGTCCCGAGCGTGCCGGCGACCCCCGCGGCAACACCCGACTTCATGAAGGTCCGACGCGTGATCTCGAGCTGCACCTTGGGCATCTGTCGTCCTCGATCCGGCGCGCGCGGCCCCGGCCTGCGGACAGCAGGGGACGGGAGCCGTGACGGCGCCTGTGCGGTTGCTCTTGCTGGACCGGAACGTGGTGGGCGCACAGCCACGTCCGTCCGTTGGCGAGGATGGTGGCCGGACCGGCGACGACCCCCTAGGGCAGTCGTACCCCGGAGTTCGTGACCGTCCGCACGCCGGGGTCCATGCCCCAAGGGCCCAAGGTCCCGGCCACCTTCCAACGGCTGTCGGAAACGGGACCGACGGACCCCTCCGGGAGAGGCGCACGGGCTGGCTACGCTCCGTCCCGTCCACGCTGTCGCTCATCGACCGGAACCGCACCCATGACGACCTTCGCCGCCCTCGGGATCGGCCTGGCCACCCGGGTGGCCGGCTCCCAACGCATCCTCGACACCTGGTACCCGCTGGCCGTCGCGGGCGGGGA
>SLGU01000242.1 GCA_007136525.1 Desulfobacteraceae bacterium
ATCACGCCGGATGAAGCCCAGTACTGGGGCCTTCAGGGCGGTGAAGAACTCCGGATCTTCAACACGGATATCGGCCGGGTCGGCATCCTGATCTGCTACGACGTGGAGTTTCCAGAGCTGGCGCGCTATCTTTCAGACAAGCAGATGGATGTCCTGTTGGTGCCGTTCTGGACAGACACGAAAAACGCATACCTGCGGGTTCGCCGGTGCGCTCAGGCACGGGCCATTGAAAATGAATGCTACGTCGCCATTTCCGGGAGTGTGGGCAATCTTCCCCGGGTTGAAAACATGGATATCCAGTATTCCCAGTCAGCCATATTCACGCCTTCGGATTTCGCCTTTCCCCACGACGCCATCGCGGCCGAAGCCACCCCCAACACCGAAATGACCCTCATGGTCGACCTTGATCTGGATCTTCTCAAGGAACTGCGGGAGCAGGGAAGCGTGAGAAACCTTCAAAGCAGGCGGCTGGACCTCTACAATATCCGGTGGAAAACCGATGAAACGGATTAGGGGGGCATTTGGTCAGCCTCTAGCTTTCTTTTTGAAACATCTTCACCGGTACCCAAGCGATGAATGGTACCCAGGCTTTCCATGCCGGGTAAGGCCAAGCCAAACTCAAAAGGGGCGCCGGCTTTCCAGGTCATCCAGACGTTCGTCAAAGGAAGCCTGATGGGTGTCGTGTGACGCTGCTATTGTTTCCATCTCTTCAAATGCATCGTCGATGGTTTTCTGAAACTGCCCGATTGAACGGGAGATCCGCACGATTTCAGCGTTTTCATTTTTTTCAATGGCTGCCTGCATGCTTTCGTTCAAGAAAGCCAGATGTTCTTCTTTTTCGATTATCAGCGCTTCCAGTCGATCCATTTGATCTTTCAGCGGTTTCAGGACCTGGTTTTTTTGGGAAATGATTTCAGATCGGAGGCGTTTGTAGTCTTTCATGTTCAAGGCTTCCGGTTGGGCGCCTGTCGCCTGTATATCATCCGGAAGCACTGCATCCCGGGGCTTTGTAACCAAGTCGTCATCCCCCCATCCCCCTGCGTCCAGAAACGCCTGGTATGATCCGTCAAAAACCTCGATCCCGGCTTCCGAAAAGACGATGAGGCGCTCGGCAAGGGCATGGAGAAACATTTCATTGTGCGTCACCATGACAACCCCGCCGTCAAAGGCATCGATGGCGGCCAGCAGGGCATCGCACGACTCCATGTCAAAATGATTGGTCGGCTCGTCGAGCAGAAGAAAATTGGAAGGCGCACCGAGCAGTTTCCCCAGCATGACCCTGCATTTTTCACCCCCTGAAAGCACCCCGATCATCTTCAGGGCGGCATCCCCCTCGAAAAGCATTGCGCCGCAGATATTTCTTGCCGCCTGACGGCTGAGTGACGGGTTGGAAGAAAAAATCTCCTCCTCGATGGTCCGCCCGTCCACAAGGGTTGAAATGTTGGTCTGTTCAAAAACACCCTCGACAAGACCGGGGTGGTAATCGATGCGCCCCGAATCCGGTTTCAGGTGCCCGGCAAGGATTTTCAGCAAAGTGGTCTTTCCTGCCCCGTTTCGCCCGACAATGCACACCCGTTCCCCCGATGCAATATGGATGGAGAAATCAGCAATCAGCGGCGTTGGCGCCTTCTTATCATACGAAAAAGACACATTATCCGCATGAAGCATATATTTTCCGGCAAACGGGGCTGCCTGAAACTGAAACTCCAGCGTTTTGTAATGCGCCAGTTTTTCTTTGGGGGTCATTTTTTCGATTGTTTTCATACGGGACTGCACAAGGTTGGCAAGCCGGGCCTTGGCCCGGAAGCGGGAGATAAACCGTTCAATCTCCTTACGCCGCCGCTCATCGTTTTTCCGTGTTTTTTCAAATATTTGTTCATCCTGTGCAATCCGTTCGTAAAATTTCCGGGTATCGCCTTTGATTTTCCGGGCCTTTGTTCTGACGATGCCTACAACATGGGTGACAACATCATCCATGAAGCTGCGGTCATGGGTAATCACCAGCAATTCACCCGGCCAGTTGCGCAAAAAACCCTTGATCCACCGAATGGACGTGATGTCAAGGTAGTTGGTCGGTTCATCCAGCATGAGGCAATCCGGCCGGGAAACGAGCGTTCTCGCAAGATTCAGCCGCACCTGGAAGCCGCCGGAAAATTCCAGGGGGCTGCGCCCCATGTCCTCATTTGAAAAACCAAGACCTGAAAGGATTTTTTCAACCTGCCAGTGTTCTCCCTCGGACTCCGGGCCAAGACCCCGCATTCCCTCCTTCAATATTGTATCTTCTTTAAATTCAAGCTTTTGGCTGACATACCCGATACGATAATGGCGGGGGATGCTGATGGACCCTGAATCGGGAGACTGAAGCCCGGATATCATGTCAAAAAGGGTGGTTTTGCCGTGGCCGTTCCGGCCGACCAACCCGACCCTTTCCTTGGGATTGATCTTGAAACCGATGCTGTCAAACAGCACATGGTCGCCGTAGCTTTTACTCAGGTTCTCAACGCTGATCATGGATTTCTTCTATGGGTTTTTTCTAAATAATGCATGGTTTCCTTAGGGGGAAATGAACCGCCGGGACATGGATTATGCACACGCCCCCTGGATTAATCCGGCTTGTCAATGCCGATTTTATCCAAGCGGTACCGCAGGGAGCGAAAACTGATCCCCAGAAGATCCGCGGCCTTGTTCTTGCTGCCGCCGGAACACGCCAGGGCTTTTTCAAGGTAGGCTTTTTCGATTTCTTCAAGAATGGTGTCCAGGGAAACGCCTCTTTCCACATCGTCAAGGTCGAAGCGCCTGTCCTTTATACCCTCAATCCAACGTCTTTTGTGAATTGACAGGGCAAGGTTGTCGGGAAGCAGTATATTGGTGTTCGAAAGCGCAACGCTCCGTTCAATCAGGTTTTCAAGCTCCCGGATATTGCCGGGAAAATCGTATTTCTGAAGCAGGTCGACGGCATACGATGAAATCTTTGTAATCTCCTTGCCCTGCTCCCGGGAATACTTGTCCAGAAAATGCTGGGCCAGGGCGCGAATGTCTCCTTTGCGTTCACGCAGGGGGGGCACCTTGATTTCAACGACATTAAGCCGGTAATACAGGTCTTCACGAAACCGTCCGGCAATGACCTCTTCCTCCAGATATTTATTGGTAGCGGACAGAATACGGATATCGACGTTGATATCCTCGCTGCCGCCAACCGGCTTGAAGGACCGCTCCTGTACAACACGGAGCAGCTTGATCTGCATCTGCGGCTGGAGTTCGCCGACTTCATCCAGAAAAACGGTTCCTGTGCTGCCTGCCTCGAAAAGCCCCTTTTTGTCGTGGGATGCGCCTGTAAACGCACCTTTCTTGTACCCGAAAAACTCGCTTTCAATCAGTGTTTCCGGAATGCTGCCGCAATTGATCACGACAAACGGTTTGTCGCGGCGACTGCTTTGCTCGTGTATGGCCCGGGCAATCAACTCTTTGCCGGTACCGCTTTCGCCGGTAATCATGACATTCGTGCGCGTATCGGCAACCTGGGAAATGATCTTGTAAACGTGCTGCATCCGGATGTTGCTGCCGACAATCCGGTCAAAAAAAATGTTTTCTTTCAGGACGTCATCAAGGTGGCTTTTTTCCTCGGACAGCGTCTTGAGGGTCAACGCCTTTGAAATGGTCTGCTTTAATTCATCATTGTCAAAAGGCTTCGGCAGGTAATCGTATGCCCCTTCGTTCATCGCTTCAACGGCATTTTCCGCCGTGGCATAAGCGGAAATCATGATGACGACGCTATCCGGGTATGTGTACTTGGACTTCTTGAGCACCTCGATTCCGCTGATATCACCTAAACGGATATCGCACAGTACAAGGTCATAAAAATTCCGGTCGAGCATCTGGACGGCCTGCTTGCCGCTAGCTGCGGCATCCACGGGATACCCTTCGGCCCCGAGCATCAGCTCAAGGAATTCCCGCATGCTCAGGTCATCATCAACCAATAGAATTTTATGTTTTTTTTCAGTCATGTATATAATAAACAATCATGCATTACTTTATGCTTCGTAAACGATACGGCCATCGACAATGGTATAGGCTGCGCACCCCTTCATCCGCCATCCGTCAAAAGGTGTATTCCGGCTTTTTGAAAAACCATTTTCAGCGCGGTAAGTGAATACCCGTTCAGGATTGACGATGGTTAAATCCGCCGGCGCACCGATATCGAGAGAACGCCTCAGGCCGATAATTCTTGCCGGATTCAACGCCATCTTTTCAATAAGCCCGTATATATCCAGAACGCCCTGCTCAACCAGCGAAAGAGCCAGCGGAAGGGCGGTTTCAAGGCCCGTAATGCCGTTTGCCGCCGCATCGAACTCAACCGCCTTGTCGGTCTGTGCATGGGGGGCATGGTCGGTTGCAATTGCATCGATCGTACCATCGGCCAGCGCTTCGCGAATGGCGGTCCTGTCACTTTCCGATCGAAGCGGCGGGTTCATCTTGGCATGGGTGTCATAGGAAGCGACAGCCTCATCGGTGAGCGTAAAATAATGGGGCGCTGTCTCGGCGGTCACCCGCACCCCCCTTGCTTTTGCCGAGCGTATGGCGGCAGCGGATTGGGCGGTGCTGACATGGGCGATATGAACGGGGCACCCGGTCAGTTCACATAATGCGATGTCGCGCATCACCATGATGCTTTCAGCGGCATTGGGGATTCCGGGGAGGCCCAGTCGCGTGGCAACAGGCCCTTCATTCATGGCGCCGCCGGAAAGGCCGGGGTCTTCGCAATGTGAAAATACTGGAATTCCAACACCATGAGCGTACTCAAGCGCTCTGCGCATCAACAGGGAATTCGACACCGGCTGTCCGTCATCGGATACCGCCACTATCCCCGCTTCGCACATATCACCGATATCCGCCATTTGACGGCCTTCAAGGCCTACGCTGACCGCACCCACCGGGTAGACCCGGACAGACCGGAAAGAAGCCGCTTTTTCAACGATGTAGCGGGTTATCTGAGCATTATCGTTGACCGGTAAGGTGTTGGGCATGCAGCACACCGCAGTGAATCCGCCGGCAGCGGCTGCTTTTATACCGGTTTCAATCGTCTCCTTGTATTCCTGCCCCGGCTCACGAAGATGAACGTGCAGGTCAATGAAGCCCGGCGCCACAATGCATCCGGTGGCATCGATTTCCACATCAACGGGAACACCGGCAGCGTTCCCCGAATCGATGGCCGTAATCTTTCCGTCGCTTATCCAGAGATCTGCGATCCGATCGATTTTCCCGGGATCGACAAGCCTTCCATTCTTAATCCGCATCCGCATTTCGTGCACCTCCCGCCAGAAGATAAAAAACCGCCATTCGGAGCGCAACACCGTTTGTCACCTGGTCGAGAATAATCGAATGGGGCCCGTCGGCGGCCTCCGGTGCGATTTCAACGCCGCGGTTTATAGGACCGGGGTGCATGATCAGGACATCGGGGCGGATACGCGCAAGCCGCGCCCGGTTCAACCCGTATCGAACCGCATATTCTCTTTCCGACGGCATGAGAAAGCTTTTCTGCCTTTCCTTCTGGATCCTCAACATCATGATAACATCCGCATTTTCAATGGCCGCGTCCACGTCCGGGGCAACCGCCGTGCCAAGTTTTTCAATGCCTGCGGGGATCATCGTCGGCGGGCCGGCGACCGTGACATTCGCGCCCATTTTATTGAAGCCGATGATATTGGACCGGGCAACCCTGCTGTGGGCAATATCGCCGATAATGGCCACATTGAGATTGGCGATATCTTTCTTGGCTTCCTTGACGGTCATCATGTCCAGCAGCGCCTGGGTCGGATGGGCGTGCATGCCGTCACCGGCATTGACGACACTGACGGACAGGGTTTTTGCCAGAAGATGGGGTGCGCCGGCTGAAGGGTGCCGGATAACGATAATATCCGGGCGCATGGCCTCGATGTTGCGGGCCGTGTCGATGAGGGTCTCACCTTTAATGATGCTGCTTGAGGCGGCCGTGATGGAAATGGAATCGGCTGACAGGCGTTTTGCCGCAATATCAAAAGATATGCGCGTCCGTGTACTGGGCTCCATGAAAAAAAGGACAATGGTTTTGCCGCGCAGGGTCGGCACCTTTTTTATCGACCGTTCAGAGATTTCCTTCAGCCCGAAAGCGGTTTCAAAGATCAGGGTCAACTCATCCCTGGAAAGTGACGCTATATCCAGAAGGTCTTTTTTGGTCCATGTCATCGCATATCCCGCCTAACGCAAAAGTTTACCGAGCCTTGACCACCTCGGCCCACGCTGTTCGCGGTCCCATGACCAGTATATGATAAACGCTTTTCCTTTTAAGGCTCTTTCTTCGACAAAACCCCAGAAACGACTGTCGTAGCTGTTGTCCCGGTTATCGCCCAGGACGAAAAAAGTACCTTCCGGCACCCTCACGGGCCCGAAATTGTCTCTTTCACTGACATCCATCGGAATAATATGGTTTTCCGTATACATGGTATATTCC
Source organism: Desulfobacteraceae bacterium (assembly GCA_007136525.1). The sequence continues at coordinate 6,488 of SLGU01000242.1, forward strand.
GTCTCGACAGGTTCATCATTCACGTAGACGGTCTTGTTCCGAATTTCAACGATGTCGCCGGGCACCCCGATAACCCGCTTGATGAAATCCTTGTCCGGTTCAACCGGGTATTCGAAAACGATGATATCGTCCCGGTCAGGGCTGCTGCCGGGGATAATGGTTATATCGGTGAACGGCAGCCTCGTACCGTAGATGAACTTGTTAACAAGGATATGATCGCCGATTTGAAGCGTCGGCTTCATGGAGCCTGATGGGATCTTGAATGCCTGGACGATAAAGCCTCTTATAAAAAGGGCGAGCAAGATAGCAATCACGATGGCTTCAAGGTTTTCCCTGAGCCTGCTTTTTTTCCGCTTGGGTCCTGATTCAGCCGTCTGATTTTTTTCTTTTTTCACAGTGTATGATATTCCCTTATTTACAGAAATGGCCCCTGCAGCTGATGGTTTCAGCAAAAACGCGCTGTTACTTTCCGATCCGCTCCGCGATTTCGTCAAGCTTGGCCGTTACATTGTTTCGAATCCATACGGCATCCCACCATTCATACGGATTGACGAAAACATTGCCGACGATCACGGAAAAATGCAGGTGATCACCCCCGGCAAGGCCTGTCATGCCCGTGTTGCCGATGCTATCGCCTTTGGCGACAAGATCCCCGGTCTCTACATTGATTTCGCTCAAATGCGAGTAAAGGGACAGCAAGCCGAATCCGTGGTCGATGACAACCGTATTGCCGTAAAGCCCGATCCAGTCCACCATTACGATCCGTCCACTGTTGGCGGCCGGAACCGGCGCATGCCGGGTAGATGCAAGGTCAACGCCGAGATGGACGCTCCCATCTACAGCTTCGCCTTTATAGATATAGGTCCGCTGGTCGGCAAATCCGGCCCTGCGCTGAGCCCTTGGAAGCGCCGTGAATCCGCCTTCCCAATGAAGAACATTTTCGGAATCCGGATAAAGGGATAAAAGGGCTTCGTCATTCTTGCGGCGAACTTCCCCGTTGAGGAACAAAAACTGATCAATGAGCGGCTTATCATGCGGAAAACCCGGTACGGAATGAAATTCAGGCAGCATCTGGCGAAGAAAGCTGTCGGATATGACAAGGTTTTCAGCGTCAAACGCCCTGTTCTGAATGTAATGCTGCAATCCGCTGTGTCCCTGATTTCCGGCTTTGTCTTCGGCAAATAACGCCAATGTGGTGCTGGCATCCTGGTCATGGGTCAAGGCAAAAAAAGCGAGGTTGATATTTTCGTCTTTAAAATAACCTGAATAGCCTTGGAAAAAGTTGTCTCCGACCCGGATGCCGTGTTTTTCGCACGGCTCGGACAGCCTGTATATCACAAGCCCGGAACCGCCCTGGCTGACATTGTGCTGCCGGCTCAAAACGGTTATCCTGGGAGGGATTGAGTCAATGACAATTTCCTTCTCCATGTAGGCCAGGTTTCCGGTAAACCACTGTCGCCAGGACCGGTCCCATGCCGCAATTCTGAGAAGCGCTTCACCTTCCTGCAATCCTTTTTCGCGAATGTCGATGTTGAGCGTAAAATCAACCTCCCCGGTGCCGTTATCGCTTTCTGCAAGATCCCTGTCGTAGGTTTTGTTGAAAAGGGTCACCTCCCGGCCGTCCTGCATCAGGGCCGCAAACACTTTCCGTATGCCGCTGTGCTTGTCCCCAACGGTGACGGGAATTTCAATCCGGGCCGGTATATAATCGGACTCAAGATCCATGGCAATGACTGGCGGATGGCCTTCCAGCCGGGTTGCGACGACCCATACAACACCCGCCACCGCCAGAACTACGATAAGGCCGGCAAGAAAATACTTCAGTTTTTTTCCGCGTTCCTTGCGTTTAAACTTCATCTTTCCCTTTCGTTGCATAATGATAAAATTAGTGTGCCGAGGTAGCTTTTAGCAATTTGGACCTGTTTGGGCAAGGTCTTATTTTTACCGTCTTGACTTTTAAGCACTTGCAGGGTAACACGATGCATGACCGGCAGCATGCCGCACAGGGCGGAACAATTCGGCATCAGGCTGCTGAAAAAGCGGGCTTGGCCTTAGATGTGCCGGTATGCGCGTTAATGGCCAACGGTTCAATCCCTGCTGACAAGATAATTATTTCTGTACCGGAGAAACATGATGGACACTGTTGACGTTGGCGGCTGCATTATCGGGGAAGGTTTTCCCTTCACGCTTATTGCAGGCCCTTGTGTTATCGAAGATGAATCAATGGCCATGGACATCGCTTCAGCCCTGAAGGAAATCGCCACCCGGTTCGCCATCGGATTCATCTTCAAGGCTTCCTATGACAAGGCCAACCGGACATCCATCACATCGTTCAGGGGGCCGGGGCCTGCCAGGGGCCTCGAGATCCTTTCAAACATCCGCGCAAAGCTTGGCATCCCTGTCACGTCAGACGTTCACCGACTGTCGGAAGTCGATGCAGCGGCCCGTGTGCTGGACATGATACAGGTCCCTGCATTTTTGTGCCGCCAGACCGATCTCGTCGTCAAAATAGCAGAAACCGGCATGCCGATCAACATTAAAAAGGGACAATTCCTTGCGCCCTGGGACATGGAAAATGTCGTAAACAAGGCAAGG
>SLGU01000091.1 GCA_007136525.1 Desulfobacteraceae bacterium
CCGCTTTTCTGCCTTTCAACGCTTTTGCCGGGTTGCCGGCAATGCAGTTAAGCCCGTCCGCATCCAGGACAACGGGCACGGGGCTTTTTTTCACCAGGTTTTCCACGAGCCGGATGGTTTTTTCGTCCGTGCCGATCCCCGGCCCCAGTGCAATGCAGCGTTTGTCTTCAAGAAGCGCCAGGATGTCGTTTGCAACCGCATTGGTCAGAATGCCCGTGCCGCTGTCTGGAATGGGGTGGGTCATGGCTTCGCAGGCCTGGCATTCGACCGCGGTGTTGATGCTCTCGGGCACGCACACCGTTACCAGCCCGGCCCCGCAGCGCATGGCGGCCATGGCGGTCATGACCGCCGCCCCGGCTTTCCCCGGGGAGCCGGCCGCAACCAGCAGGTGCCCGGTGGTGCCCTTGTGGCTCTGCGCCGGCCGGGCCTTCATGGATGCCCGTATTTCGCCTGCCCGGGACAGGTGCTGCCGGGGCGCGACATGCTCCACGACGTAAGGCGGAATGCCGATGTCAATGATATGGAGCCGTCCGGTCAGGGTCGCGCCGGGCATCAGCAGGTGACCGATTTTGGCGAAAGCGAAGGTCGCGGTGACATCGGCTTTTATGCCGGCGCCCATGGGATTGCCGGTCTCGGAGTTGAGCCCTGAGGGAATATCCACCGCAAACACCGGGGACGGGTGATTATTGATGTAATTTATCACCGCCTTGAAAAGCCCTTTGACCGCGTCTGAAAGCCCGGTGCCCAGTATGGCATCCACCCAGAGGCAGTTTCTTCCCATGTCCGCCTTGATCCGGGTAAAGGCGGTTTCATCGGGGACCTCAACCACTTCAATATCTAGAGCTGAGAGCATTTCCAGGTTGGCCAGGGCGTCTCCGCGCACCTTCCGGCGCTCGGCCAGCAGGTATACCTGCACATTGACGCCGGCCTGCGCCAGGTAACGGGCAATGACAAAACCGTCCCCCCCGTTGTTGCCGCGGCCTGCCACTACCGTGACGTCTCCGGCATAGATGTGTGGAAAATTCTCCAGGATAACACGTGTGGCCCCGCGCCCGGCGTTTTCCATCAAAACGCGGCCGGGAAGCCCGAAGTTTTCGATGGTCATTTCGTCCATCCGCCGCATTTCAGCGGCTGTCAGCAAGTACATCGCACTACCTCCGGTTAGCTTATCCGCACTGCCTGACCAGTGCCTGCATTTCCGCTACCGCCGCCGTCATTCCCGCCAGGACCGCCCGGGCAACGATGCTGTGCCCGATGGAAAATTCATCGATAATACCCGTGTTCGCGAATCGCTTGATGGTATTGTAGCACAACCCATGGCCGGCGTTGACCCCGAGGTCAAGGTTTCGGGCAAGCCTTGCGGCATCGACGATTTCAGAAAAACAGCGTTCTTTTTTGGATTGCACTGCCGCGTCGCAATAACGGCCGGTATGGATTTCGACCATTTCCGCCCCTGTTTTCGCAGCAGCCTCGATCTGCCGCTGGTCCGGATCGATGAAGATGCTCACGTCCAGCCCGCCGGCGTGAAGCCGCGCCACAGCATTTTTGACGTGACCGGGATCAGCCAAAACGTCCAGCCCGCCTTCCGTGGTTATTTCCGTTCGTTTTTCAGGCACCAGCGTGACCAGGTCCGGCCGGATCTCGCAGGCGATCCCGATCATTTCATCGGTGGCGCCCATTTCAAGGATCAGCCGGGACAAGACGGTTTCCTTCAGCAGGCGCACATCCCGGTCCTGGATGTGCCGGCGATCCTCGCGCAGGTGGACAACGATGCCGTCTGCACCGCCGAGTTCGGCCAAGACAGCGGCATGCACGGGGTCCGGGTAGACGCCCCCCCGGGCCTGCCGGATGGTCGCCACATGGTCCACATTCACAGCCAGTTGAGCCATTATTCCGTTTTCCTCCTTTGTTCAGCGGTCGTAGCCGATGTGCTCCGGCCCCAGCAGCCGCTCTTTTCTGAGCATTTCCATGAGCACTTCGCTTTTTTTCTCCATGGCCTCGGCGTCCGCTTCCGGTGATTCGTGGTCATAGCCGAAGATATGGAGCAGCCCGTGTACCAGCAGCTGGATGAAACGCTCCTCAACCGGCATCAGGGCTTCTTCGGCCTCGCGCATCGCCGTTTCCATAGATATGACGATGTCCCCCAGCATTTTTGCCTCGGGGTTGACATCCGCGAATTCCCCTTCGGTCATTGAAAAGGAGATCACGTTGGTGGGCTTTGGCCGGTTGAAATAGGCCGTGTTTATTTTTTCTATGTTTGCGTCATCGGTAATGAGGATAGACAGTTCCCCGTCAGGACTGCCCAAGTCGCTTAAGAGTGCCTGAGCCGTCTTCCTTATTTGCTCCGTTGAGATTTTTTGAAGATTCTGCTCGTTTGTTATCAGGACTGCCATTTTCCTCCTTTTTCTGGCCGGTCTGCGGTTTGTCGGGGTATTCGACGCGGTGGTGGTGGATGCCGGTCAGAATCTTAACGAAGGTCCGCGCGATGATATGGAGGTCTTTCAGGGTCAGGGGGCATTCATCCAGCTGGTTGTCCGAGAACACTTTATTGATCAGGTACTGGACAAGCCCCTGGATTCTTGCATGGGAGGGGTTTTCAAGCGTGCGCGATGCGGCTTCCACCTGGTCTGCCAGCATGACCAGTGCGGTTTCCTTTGTCTGCGGTTTGGGCCCCGGGTACCGGAAATGGTCGATATTGATGGGCTGGTCCTTTTTCTGCTTTTTTGCCTTTTCATAGAAAAAACTGATGGTGCTGGTGCCGTGGTGCTGCCGGATGGCTTCGATGATTTCCGGCTCAAGGCGGTTGGCACGGGCAAGCTCCACCCCGTTTTTGATGTGGGAGATCAGGATCAGGCATGACATGGAGGGTGCCAGCTTATTGTGAATGTTTTTGCCGTTTTTCTGGTTTTCGATGAAATGCAGGGGGTTTTTGAGCTTGCCGATATCGTGGTAGTAGCCGCACACCTTGGCGAGCAAGGGGTTAGCGCCGACCTCGGACGCGGCCGCTTCCACCAGGGACCCCACGATCACGCTGTGATGATAGGTGCCCGGCGCTTCGAGCATCAGCCGGCGCATGAGCGGCTGGTCCAGGTTGGCCCTTTCGGCCAGGGCTGAGTCGGTGGTAAATTTGAACACCATTTCCACAAGCGGCGAAATGCCGATGGTGAGGATACCCGCGCTGAAGCCGCCGAGAAATGCAAACAGGGCATCCCAGGACAACCGGGTGCCGGAAAGATCCCCGAGATAGATGCTGAGCGATGTGGCCAGCACGATGTTGAGGGCGCCGAGTCTGGCCCCGACGACGATGAGATCCTTCCGGTGCCGTGCGTCTTTTGTCCAGTAGGCCCCGACAATGCCGCTTGCCAGGAAATAGATGCAGTAGACATAGCTGTATTCGAAAAGCAGCCCGGCAATAAGGGCCACTACGATGGCGAAGGGGAATGCGACCGAAAAGCCGGCGAACTGGCAGACGGTCATGGCGGCGGCGGCAAGGGGGATGCCGTAATACATGGACTCGGTCTTGATCCCCAGGGCCACGGTTTCCGAAAAGGAGACGGCCAGGGAAATGGACATCTGCGCAATGATGAAAAAGAGCACCAGTACGCTGCCCATGAATACCAGGTGCCGGTTGTGGTGCGCCTGCATCTCGAAGCGGTACTTGAGCGTTATGAAATAGGTGATGACCAGGAGCCAGAAGATGATCAGCGCAGTGCCTGCCCTTTGTCCAACAACATCGATATTTCTGGCCTGGTGGGTCAGGGCGTCAAGCTTGAGCCTGTCGATTTCGGAAACCCTTTGGCCTTCGCGGAGAATCATCTCCCCTCTTTTGATCTGGTAAAGGATCGGTTTGATATCGTTTTCGGCAGCCTGGCGCCGGTTTTCCGTCAGGTTGCGGTTCATGGTGATATTGGGCTGAATCATGCGCTGGGTAATATCCACGATCAGGTTGACCAGGTTGTAGCCCTTCCCGCGCAAAAGCGGGTCCCCGATGATCCTGACCATGGTTTTGGCCTGGTCAAGGCCATAGAACTGTCTCAGGTTCCATACCACGAATTCCTCTCCGGAACCGATGGTCCGCATGATAATGCCCCGATCCTGTTCGCGCAGCAGCATTTCCTTGTTGGCAACAACCCCGTTGTTCATCACCCGGGTCAGGATTTCATTGATCAATGCGGCGATTTCGGGAGAAAAAGCCTCTGCCTCCAGTATGCCGTATGCACCGGTGCTCACGGGTATGCCAAGGGCCTGCTCAAAGTCGGGTTTGAGGTCGGCTATGCGTGCGCGAAGGTTTTCTTTTTCCGAGTTCCTGTCCTGCAGCGGCTGCGGACTATCCGATGCGGCTGCCTGTTCTATGGCGGCCAGCGGTATGGCAAAGGCCTTTTGCACCTGCCGGGTCAGCTGTGTGGCGATGTCGGGGTCAAAATCGTAGACGGTCTGCTCCTGGCTGCGGGCCTGGCTCCGTTTTTCGGCGGTGGCGGCGTCATCTTCAACAAAAAAGTCCCTGGGCGCCTTGATGTTTTCGACCACGATATCGCCGACTTCATAGGCCGGCGGGGTGATCACCAGGTTGGGATAGAAGGTGAGGGTCGTCAGGATGGTTACCACCAGCAGGATGCCAAGGGCGACTCCCCGGGCGGACTTTTTCTTATGCAGATGAATATCTGCAAGTTTTATATTCATATCCGGCTCACACGCATAAAAAAGCGATTTTACGGATGTGTATCGCCTGTCGGGATGTTATTCGCATCGCCATGATTTATCAATAGAGTCTGCGCTATGCAAGCATAAAATCAAATTTGACGGCTTTGTTAAAAGCTCAATATCTGCGTTGCTTGCAATCTCTCAGAATTTGCGGCTTACGCCTTGTACACATACACGTACAGACAAGTACGCGCAATTCTTCAAAAATTTCGATTGCATGAATCTTGATGGACTCGTAAAAAGTCGTGTGAAACGGTCTTTTTACGGGTTCAATAATTGTTCCCTGCGCTCATAGGCCTCGATGATTTTCTGCACCAGCCTGTGCCGCACCACGTCTTTTTTGGTAAAAAAAACAAAGGCGATGTCAGGGATATCCTTCAGCAGGTCCCTGGCCTCCACCAGCCCGGAGGCCCTGCCCGCGGGCAGGTCGCTCTGGGTGATGTCCCCGGTGATAACGGCCTTTGAATTGTACCCGATCCGGGTCAGAAACATTTTCATCTGCTCGCTGGTCGAATTCTGCGCCTCGTCCAGTATCACGAATGAGTCGTTGAGCGTTCGGCCGCGCATGAACGCCAGGGGGGCGACCTCAATGATGCCGTGCTCCATAAGGGCCGAGGCTTTCTCGATTTTCATCATGTCATGCAGGGCATCGTATAGCGGGCGCAGGTAAGGGTTCACTTTTTCGGCCAGGTCGCCGGGCAGAAATCCCAGGGCTTCCCCCGCTTCAACAGCCGGGCGGGTGAGAATGATCCGGTTTACCTTTTTTTTCGCCAGCTCCGAGACGGCCATGGCCATTGCCAGATACGTTTTTCCGGTTCCCGCCGGCCCGATCCCGAATACAATGTCGAATTTGCGAATGGCATCGATATAGGCTTTCTGCATGGGGCTTTTCGGAGCGACGGACTGCTTGTTGGCCTTGATATAGATGGTGTCGAGAAATATGTGTTTCAGGCTGGCGTGCCGGTCCCGGCCCAGAACGTTGGCGGCATAATCCACGTCATTTGGGTAGACCGGGTATCCTTCTCCGATGAGGCTGTATAGCTGGTTCAGAATGTTTTCAGCCAACTCTGATGCAATGTTGTCCCCCTCGATCATCACGCTGTTTCCCCGGGCATGAATTTTCGTGTCCGTGGCGGCTGCAATGCGGTGGAGGTTCTCGTTATGGACCCCGAAAAGAGTATTTGCCAGGCCAGGGTCGGGGAAGGTCATTTCCGTCTGAATGTGTTTGCTGTATTTTTCCATCAGCCCTTAAGCATTTGTTTTTTTTTGATTAGAAACCATATCAAAATTATCTTTCAGCCCAATATCTTTACCTGGATAATCGAAATCGAAATCGGTATCGGTATCGGTATCGAAAAAAACAATACGGCATTGGAAAGCGAAACGCTTGATGACTGCCGTCTTTCAAAAAAGGCGCCATGGTCTTTGGGTTTGAGAAATCGATTTCGATACCGATTTCGATTTCGATTTCGAAAAAACCAAAGACCAGCAAGCGGGCCTTGAGCCGAAAGGCAAAATTTTGAGATAGGTGCTAATGTTTCCCGGTGAGCCACAACGGGACACCGGGGCATGCAATGAACCACTATAGTATTGACGTATGCTTAACTGGTTGATACATAATAATATTATCATGACGACCGATTGTGACAATGCTGTAAACGGTCGGTTTTTGAATACAAAACAGGGACGCCATGGCGTGGCGTGGCCAAAGCGTGCGAACCCGCAGGCATTGAGCGCACCCTGCCGGTGAATTGTCAACAGGTATCGGCCGGAAATCGTGGGGGGGAAAATGAATCCATTTGACATGCTTGTCGTGGTAATCCTGGTGTATTTCGTGATCATCGGGCTGCTCCGAGGCAGCATCCGGGAGATCAGTTCGGTTGCTGCCCTGCTGGGCGGCTTTTATTTTGCTTACCTTTATTACGAATCTTTTGCAACGGTTTTTTCGTTTCTCATCGAGGCCGACCATATAAGAAAAATCGTCTCGTTCCTTGTGCTTTTCTGCATTGTGGCAGCCGGGGTGATCCTGGCCGGTACGCTTTTGAGGAGCCTCATGAAGCTTGTGCTCCTCGGTGTCGTAGACCGGGTCATGGGGGGCGTGATAGGGGCTGTCAAGGCCGTAATCATCGTATCCGTGCTTCATTTTCTGGCGCTGACGTTTCTGCCGTCCGGCGGTGCCGCCATCGTTGCCGAGTCCAGGATGGCGCCCGCCTTTAACAATGCCGCAGGGGTGATCGTCTACCTGGTGCCCGACGATTTCAAGCGGGACCTGGCCGCAAGAGCACAGAAGCTCCGCTGGCAGTGGGAAACCCGGCAGGCAGCGCCGCCCCCCGGAGAGCCGGGGGAAACGCCGTCCGATCCATGAGAAGCGGGTTCACGCGTTTTCGGGTCCGCCGGATTTTACGGGCAAGTCGCTGTCCCGGACGCATAGGCGCTGTAATATATATTTATGAAGCTCCTGTGGCTTGAAAAGGCGATCTCCGGCATTGCCGCCCGGTCGAACCACTCCACCGCGTCGGCATCGTCGCCGGCCTGCGGGATGCCGCTGTAGCGGCGCACCAGGAAACCGGCCATGAGGATGGTGTCGTAAATTTTTCCCTGGTGGGTCGTGACGCCCAGCAGCATATCGATGCTTCCCCGGAGGCCTGTTTCCTCCGCCAGTTCGCGCAACGCGGCATCTTCGGGGGTTTCACCCAGTTCGATAAATCCCCCCGGAAGGCACCACCAGCCTTTTTTGGGATCAACACTGCGCTTTACCAGCAATATCCGGTCGTTTTGGTCAACAGCGACGATGCAGGCGGCCGGAACCGGGTTTTCATATACAGGGACGCCGCACGGCTCGCAATAGCGGCGCATCCGCCCTTCCGTGAATTTGTCGATCAGCCCGTGCCCGCAGTTGGGGCAGAAGTTCTTAATTTTCATTTAATCTTCGAAGTCGCCTTCCTCCCCCCTGTCACGGTCAATCTGTTCGCCTTTTTCACGGATTTTTCCGGGGGTCCAGTCATCCGGGTTTTCAATGCACGCGGCCGTGGGGCCGGGGTCATAGGCGCCTGCCTCGAGGATAGCTGCAACCGTGATGGGCGCGGTATCCCTGCAGTTGAACACGTTCACCAGCATGTCATAGGTGAAGTCTTCGACACGTTGGCACATCCGGTCCCGGATCGTTTTGTCCTGGCTCATGAGGAGGGTCTCAAAGGGCAGGTTCAGTTTTTTGTAGTCCCCTTTCTTGAGCCCCTTCTCCCTTGCGTATGCCGTGAGCTTCTCCCATGCCGCCTCGGTGACGCCCTGGCCCTCGACCTTGATGAACTCGCCGTTTTCATCAAGCTGGGCGTTGCCGTAGTCGTTGACTTTGAGCCCCCAGGACAGCATCTGCAGTGCGGTGGCGACATTTGCCTTGGTGGTGCGTGTTTTTTCCCGGATCTGGACCAGTTTTTCGGTGGAATTGCCGGATGTGCCGTGCTGGGCACCGGAGACGTTATAGGGTGTCAGGGCCTCGTGAACGCGGGCGGTGAGTTCGATCTGAATCCCCTCGGAGCCGCTTTCGATGCCGTGGGAGGTGCCGTTGTTCAGGGCGATCCAGTCCGGAAAGATGGAGTGGGCGTTGAGCCCCTGCACAAGGAAAAGTGCCTCTTCCGGCGTGGAAAGGCCGGTTGCGCCCTTGATCTCGCCGACTTCCGTTTCAAATCCGGCCCATTCGGGAATGTATCGGTAGAGTTCGATGCTGGCCAGGAGGTTGTCCGCATCCGGCATGTGAGACGCATCAATGGACGTGGATGTGATGCCGGCATCGAATATGGAGGGGATCACGGTTTTGGCGCTTTCGATGTCCGCCTGTGTTTTTATGCCGTAGTGGTCCGCGTGGACGGCTACGGGGATGGTGATGCCCATCTCGTTGCAAAGGGTGTCCACGTAGCGCGCCAGGTTCCAGTAGTTGATCGCGCAGTATCCGGATTCGGATTTGGCGATCTCGATGATAATGGCCGCATTTGCGCGCTGGGCGGCCATCAGTGCCCCCCGGATCACGAAGTAGTTGCGGCCGTTTGCAGCCATGGCTATGGCGCTGCCTTTGGAAAGCATGGCCCTGTCAATGTATTTGCCGCTTACGATGAGTGCTCTTGAGTTGGGAAAAAGCGCTGCAATATTGGGTGGCCTCCCGATTTTGAGCGCCTCGTCGAACGCTTTCTGGTATTCGGACGGGTTCAGCGTCATCATCAAGCCCCTTTCATGTGTAAAGTGTTGATATGTTCTGGAACACATTTCAAAATAGGATCAATTTCAACGGGGTGGTGCCGGGTGTTGCCCGCAGCAACAATTGCAG
>SLGU01000221.1 GCA_007136525.1 Desulfobacteraceae bacterium
ATGGGGTATGAAATCGTGCAGGCCCGTGCGCAGCAGGAAAAACTGCTCGATTTGCAGAAGAAACTGAAAATTGAAAGGGCGCGCCTGAGTTCACCCCCGGTGTTGAGGCGCTATGCCACGAGCGAACTGAACCTTGAGACACCCAAACCCGAACAGATTGTCGTCATGCCATGAACTCCAGGGATACTGAAAAGCAGGTTCAAAAAATGCGCAGTCGCCGCATTGTCTTTGTCGGTGTCGTCTTTACGCTCTGTTACCTGGTGGTGGGGGCAAGAGCCCTTCATCTTCAGGTATTTGCCGGAGACGCTCTGTCTGCACGGGCCGTGTCCGAATACAGAAGGGATTTTGAAAGCACCGGTCGACGGGGCAACATATACGATGCCCGGCACAGGGAACTGGTCGTCACCGCGGGCGTTGTTTCCATTGGTGCCAGGCCTTCCAGGATGAGTGATCGGCCAAAGGCGGCACGCGTTATCGCGGCGGTATTGGATATGGATGAACACCGGGTGGCGCAGATTCTGGCATCAGACCGGCCGTTTGTCTGGATACGGCGGGACGCCTCCCCCGCCCAGGCCGATGCGTTGGCCGCGGCTATTCCAGAAGGACTCGATTTCATTGGCAATTATTCCAGAATATATCCCAACAGGCAGATGGCCGCACAGGTGCTCGGGTTTGCGGGTGTCGATGGCAACGGCCTCGAAGGCATCGAGTTTTATTATGATGAACACCTCAGGGGGAATACATTCCGGCAGACGGTGGTAAGGGATGCGCTTGGGCGTATTTTCCAGCGTGAAGAATCCCGTACCATGGATACGGAAGGAAAAAACCTCGTCCTGACCATTGATGCCAATATTCAGAATATCGCGGAACAGGCCATCACCCGGGCGGCACGCCTTCACAACGCCCGGTCGGCCATGGCGGTCGTCATGGTTCCCCGCACCGGTGAAATACGGGCCATGGCCCATTACCCGACGTTCAACCCCAATGCTTTCGGTCGGTTTCCCCAGAGTACCTGGCGCAACCGGGCGCTGACGGATCCCTTCGAGCCCGGCTCGACCATGAAGATTTTTACCGCTGCCGCCGCCATGGAATCCGGGATTGATCCGGAAAGGGTATACGTCGACTGCGAGGACGGGCGCTACAGGATCGGCAGAAATGTGGTTCACGACAACCACCCTCACGACATTCTCAACCTCCATGAAATCATTAAATATTCAAGTAATATCGGGACAGTCAAGGTGTCAGAGATGATCGGTCCGGAAGCCCTTTATGCCACGCTTCGCCGTTTTGGTTTCAGCCGGAAAAGCGGCATTGACTGCCCGGGGGAGGCAACCGGTATTCTCAGGCCCTACCAGTCCTGGCGGAGGATTGATCATGCGACCATCGCATTCGGGCAGGGTGTTTCGGTTTCGGCCATTCAGCTGGTCAACGCCGTGGCCGCCATCGCCAATGACGGCTTGCTCATGAAACCGAGGGTCGTCAGTGAAATTAGAAATCCGGATGGAACTGTTTTCAAGACATTTGAACCGGAAGTCATTCGGCGGGCGGTTGCCCCGGGTATCGCAGGGCAGTTGAAAATCATGATGAATGCGGCGACCGGAGCGGAGGGTACGGGTTTCCGGGCAGTGCCCAAGGGCTATGATGTTTGCGGAAAGACCGGCACGGCCCAGATGCTGGACGCCCGCGGCAGTTACAAAAACAGTGACTATTATGCCATTTTTGTGGGTTTTTCTCCGATGGAATCGCCGGAGCTGGCCGTGCTGGTGGCCATTGAAGCGCCCCGCGGGAAATATTACGGCGGCGAAGTGGCCGCACCGGTATTCGAAGAGATCGTTCGGGAGAGTTTTAACTATATGGCAGTGCCGCCGCGACAGGCATTACCTCTTTTTGTCGCGGAGGAGGTTGAGCCGGCATGAAGCTTTCGGCGCTCATAGAAGCCCTCAACCCCCCGGGAACGGTTTTCCGAAACGGCATGATGGAAACGGATCCGGACATTCGCCGGGTATGCTACAGGTCCGACCGCGCCGATGACCTGTCCGTGTTTGTCGCCGTCAGGGGGGGCACCGTGGACGGTCATGAATACGTGGGGGATGCCGTCCGCCGGGGAGCGGTCGCTGTGGTGGTTGAAAGGCCTGTTGATGTCGATGCGACGGTTATCGTGGTGCCGAATGCCAGGCGGGCGATGGCGGTAATGGCCGACGCCCTTTACGGCAGCCCCTCATTGCGCCTGAAACTGATCGGAATTACAGGAACCAACGGGAAGACCACTACCGCCTGCCTTCTTGAGCACATATTGAAAAGCGGCGGGTTCAGGCCGGGGGTGATCGGAACCATTGACAGCCACTTCGGCGAGACCGTCATACAGGGTTCGCTGACGACGCCCGAGTCACCCGATCTTCAGGAGCGGCTGGCACGGATGGCCGATGCCGGAGTGGACCATGTTGTAATGGAAGTGTCTTCCCACGGGGTCGTGCAGGACCGGATATCCGGATGCCGTTTTGATATGGGCATTTTTACGAACCTGAGCCGGGATCATCTGGATTTCCATGGCAGCATGGATGCATATCGCGCCGCGAAAACCGATTTTTTTACCGGTTACATGGGGGATTCTTCGATCACGATCATCAACCGCGACTCTGATGAGGGAAAACGCCTTGCTGCTGCATTAACCAGGGGAACCGTCATGACGGTTGGGACCGATTCCCCAGGCGACCCTTCGGGTAATACCCCGGCGTTCGATGTGCGTGTGGAAAAGGCATCCTTTGACCATTCGGGCATTTCGGGGCGCATCCGGTTTCCTTCCGGAGAAATTGATTTTCACAGCCCGCTCGTGGGCCGGTTCAACCTGGAGAATGTACTGTGTGCGGCCGGCGCGGCTTTTGCCCTGGGTGTTGATCCGGAAACGATCGGCAGAGCGATCGCCACTTTTGGGGTCGTGCCGGGGCGCCTGGAAAAGGTGGCAAACCGTTCGGGGAGACAGGTGTTTGTGGATTATTCCCACACACCCGAGGCCCTTGAAAATGTTCTTGTTTCGTTAAGACCGATCGTGGCGGGGCGGCTAATTTGTATTTTCGGGTGCGGCGGCGACCGGGACAACGGTAAAAGGCCCCTTATGGGAAAAATAGCGGCGACCCTGGCCGACCTGGCCATTGTCACTTCGGACAATCCGAGAACAGAGCCGCCGGAACGCATCATTGCGGAAATCCTCGAGGGGGTCAGGCAGACGAAGGCGGTTGAAATGGTGGCGAAGCGCCTCGACAGCCATTTTGAAAAAGGCGCCTATACCGTGGTGCCGGACCGGTCAAGCGCAATTGACACCGGCGTTCGTGTTTCTCTTGCAGGCGATGGCATTCTCATTGCGGGCAAGGGGCACGAGACATACCAGATCCTCGGCCGGCATACCATTGACTTTGACGACCGCGTGCAGGCGCAGCAGGCGCTTGCCAGGCATGGAATGGCGTAAATGAATACACCCATACCCTGGACAATTGATGAGATCGTGAAGGCAACGGGCGGGGAAGTGCTGTGGGCATACTGCAGCGGATCTTTTCCCGCCATTCGGATCGACTCCAGGGTTATCCAGGCCCGCGAGGTATTTGTCGCCATTGAAGGGCCCCGGTTTGACGGCCATGATTTTATTGACGCGGTCGCAGAGAAAGGCGCCGGGTGCCTGGTTGTCTGCCGGGACAAGGCCAATCGTATTGCGGGCCGCCGGTTTGCAGAACAAGGTGCCTGCGTCGTTGCCGTCAGTGACACGGTAACGGCCCTGGGCGCCCTGGCAGCCTTCAGGCGAAGGCAGGCGGGAATCCCCGTGGTCGCCATAACCGGGTCGACCGGAAAAACCACCACCCGGGAAATGACAACGGCGATCTGCCGCATGGAATTTGAAACGCTGGCCACCTCGGGCAATTTCAACAATGAGATCGGGCTTCCCCTGACGCTTTTCAACCTGGCGCCCGAACACCGGGTTGCCGTGCTGGAGCTGGGCATGAATCACCCCGGCGAAATCAGGCGCTTGTCTGCGATATGCAGCCCGGATATCGGGGTCATCACCAATATCGGCCCGGCCCACCTTGAGGGGCTTAAAGACGTCGATTCGGTGGCATTGGCAAAAGGGGAGCTCCTGGAAAACATCCGGCCGGAAGGCACAGCCGTGCTCAATGCGGATGATGCATATGGCGAAAAGCTCAAAGAAATGGCTAAAATGCGGACTGTCATGTACGGCATGGGCGGCGACGCAATGGTCCGGGCTGAAAGGATCGAAAGAAGCGGCGATGGGGTCTCCTTTTCGCTGGTGATGCCTGAGGACCGGATAGAAACAAAGCTGAACGTATACGGGGCATTCATGGTTCAAAACGCCCTGGCCGCCGCGGCTGTCGCGCATCTGCTCGGTATCGGTCCCGGGTCGATCAAGGCGGGGCTGGAAAGCTTCCGCGCTGTTGAAGGGCGCATGCGCATACGGGAAACCTCCGGCGGCGTGCATGTCATTGACGACACATACAACGCCAACCCCATGTCCATGTCGGCCGCCATCCATGTGCTGGCGGGTTTCAACGGGAAAAAACGGGGAGTCCTGGTCGCCGGGGACATGCTGGAGCTGGGGGAGAAGGCTGCCCATTATCATGAACAGATCGGTGAGATAGCGGCCAGGGCCGGTATCTCACGCCTTTACCTGACGGGTGCCTATGCCGCCCGGGTGGCCGGCGGCGCCAAGGCTGCGGGAATGTCGGCCAGTGACATATTTGTTGGAACAAAAACGGATATCATCAACGATCTTGCCGGATGGCTTGCACCGGGAGACTGGGTCCTGGTCAAAGGCTCCCGTTCCACCGGTATGGAGGACGTCGTGGCCCGGTTGACCGGGGATGCAGCCGGATGCAAACCGGCGTCTGAAATCTGAACACGCAGGACAATGGCTTATGTTGTATCACTTGCTATATGGATTGCATGAA
This sequence comes from Desulfobacteraceae bacterium, assembly GCA_007136525.1. The sequence continues at coordinate 4,953 of SLGU01000221.1, forward strand.
TACATGTCGGCATTCAATGTGTTCAGGTATATCACTTTCAGAACGATTACCGCCGGGCTCACGGCATTCCTGCTGTGTTTTCTTCTGGGCCCCCTTGTGATCGCCTTCATGCGTGAAAAGCAGATCGGGCAGTATATCCGCCGCCTGGGCCCGGCATCCCATCAGGACAAGGCCGGAACCCCGACCATGGGGGGCGTTCTGATCATTGTCTCCGTGGTCGTGGCAACCCTTTTCTGGACCGACCTGAGAAGCTACTACATGTGGATTGTCGTGTTCGTGGTCACCGGTTTCTGCCTGATCGGGTTCGCGGACGACTATTTAAAGCAGATACTGAAAAGAAACAGGGGGCTGCGCGGTTGGACCAAGTTTTTCATGCAGGTGGTCATAGCCGCCATCGCCGCGGCCCTGCTGTATTGCTATCCTGAATTTTCAAGCCGCATCACGATCCCTTTTGTGAAGGACTTTTCGCCTGATCTCGGACACTTTTACATTATTTTTGCAGTTTTTGTCATCGTGGGGGCGTCCAATGCGGTGAACCTGACGGACGGCCTGGACGGCCTGGCCATCGGCCCCGTTATCATCGCTGCGGGAACCTATATGCTTTTTGCCTATGTGGCAGGGCATTCTCAGATCGCTCAGTACCTGCAGATCAATTATGTTGCAGGGTCAGGCGAGCTGGCCATTCTCTGCGGTGCCCTGGCCGGTGCGGGGCTGGGTTTTTTATGGTTCAATGCCTATCCGGCGCAGATATTCATGGGCGATGTGGGCTCTTTGCCCCTGGGTGCGGCCCTGGGCATCATCGCCATCATTACCAAGCAGGAAATTCTGCTGATCATCGTCGGTGGTGTGTTTGTCATGGAAGCGCTGTCGGTGATCATCCAGGTCGGTTATTTCAAAATGACCGGTGGCCAGCGGGTTTTTCGGATGGCCCCCCTGCATCACCATTTTGAATTGAAGGGGTGGGCGGAATCGAAAGTGATTATCCGCTTCTGGATTATTGCCATTCTCTTGGCGCTGGTTTCCCTGTCAACGCTTAAACTGAGGTAGCGGCCGGGTATACATGGAATTAAAAGGAATGCATACGGTGGTGTTCGGAATGGGCAGGACAGGCGAAGCGCTGGTGCGTTTTCTCCTTGACCGGGGCGCCCGCGTCACCGCGACGGATAACCGGCCTGCCCATCTTTTGGCAGATGTTCTTGAGCGGTTGGCCGGCTTGCCCGTCGACATGCAGCTTGGCGGACATGACCGGCAACTGGTTGCCGACGCCGATCTGGTCGTCCTGAGCCCGGGCGTTCCGCATACCCTTGACTGCCTGACATTTGCCCGAAAACGCAATGTTCCCGTAATCGGGGAAATCGAGCTTGCATACCGGTATATCAATGAACCAGTGGTTGCGGTGACCGGAACAAACGGGAAGTCGACCACCACCCGGCTCCTGGCTGAAATGCTGGCGCATTCCGGCAAAAACGTTTTTCTGGGCGGCAATATCGGCAGGCCCCTGATCGAATATGTCAGCGAAGACAAGCCGGCGGACGTTGTGGTGGCGGAGGTGAGCTCCTTTCAGCTGGATACCATTGTGCATTTCCGGCCGGATGTCGGGGTGCTTTTGAACATCACCCCCGATCACCTGGACCGGTATGCGGATTTTGACGCCTATGCCCGGTCCAAGGCAAGGCTCTTTGAAAATCAGTCGGCCGCGGATACGGCCGTTCTCAACGCTGCCGACCCGGTGGTGGCGCGGGTCACAAACGGTATCAAAAGCCGCCGGTGCACGTTCAACGAAAAAGCGCCGAAAGAATGCAGTGCGGTACTTTCCGAGACGGGAATCCTGATCCGAACGCCCGAAGCCGGGTCCATAATAATAGAAAAACAAATGGTGCCCCTTGCCGGTCGTCACAACCTTGAAAATGCGGCTTCGGCGGCCCTGGCCGCCCTGGTTGCGGGGGGAAGCGCCGAAGGCATTACCTCCGCGCTTGCCGGCTTTTCGCCCGATCCCCATCGCCTCGCCTATGTGGCGACCATAAGCGGCGTGAAGTACTACGACGATTCAAAGGGAACCAACGTGGATGCGGCGGCAAGAGCGGTTGAGGCAATGGACGGGCCGGTCATACTGATTGCCGGCGGCAGGGACAAGTTAGGCGGTTATGAAGCATTGAGAGAACCGGTGCGTAAGCATGTAAAGGCCCTTGTCGTGATCGGAGAGGCGGCTGAAGCGCTAGCGAAGGGGCTTGGCGACCTGGTTGAATCACGGCAGGCCCATTCAATGGCGGAGGCTGTAAAAACGGCTGCAGGCCTTGCCGGACCCGGAGACAATGTGCTGCTGTCACCGGCATGCGCCAGTTTTGACATGTATGAGAATTATGCCGCACGTGGCGAGGATTTTCAGCGCGCCGTAAGGCTTCTGGAGAAAATGGCCGTATGAGGAGCAATCAGACATTCAGTCCGGCACGATTCATTGACCCTGTATTGCTGTTCCCGGTGATCCTCCTTACCGGAATCGGGATCATCATGGTATACAGCGCCAGCAGTGAAATCGCCCTCAGGCAGTTCGGCAGCGAGTACTACTTCTTTTCAAGGCAGCTGGCATACCTGGCGATCGGGCTCACGGTCATGATCATTGCCTGCTTTGTCCCCTACGGTATTTACCGTTCAACGACATACGTGTTTCTGCTTGCCGCCGTGATTCTTCTGGGTGCACTGCTGATCGACGGTGTGGGGCAGACAGCCGGGGGCGCCACACGGTGGCTACGGTTCGGGTGGATATCGTTTCAACCGGTGGAGTTTGCGCGCCTGGCCCTTATCATCTTCCTGGCCTATTCGCTGACCAAGAAGCAGTGCCAGGTGGAGCGCCCAACAATTGGTTTTTTACCGCATGTCATCGTTCTGCTGCTGTTTTCGGTGATGATCATGATGCAGCCGGATTTCGGCACCATTGTCATTTTCTGGATGATGGCCTGGATCATCATGTTTGCAGGAAGGGTCCCGGTTGTGCACCTGGTTTCGGCTTTTGTACTGATGCTGCCGTTCGCCCTGTGGCTGTTGTTTGCTGCGGAATACCGGATCAAGCGGTATATCACGTTTCTCGATCCATGGAAATATCCCCAGGACGAAGGATATCAGATCATTCATGCCATGATGGCGTTCAATTCGGGGGGGATTTTCGGCAAGGGGCTCGGCGAGGGATTTCAGAAACTTTTTTACCTGCCGGCCCCGCATACGGATTTCATTTTTTCGGTCATCGGGGAGGAAGGCGGGCTGGCACTGGTGCTTCTGGTGATTGCCCTTTTCCTGGTGATCCTCTGGCGCGGCCTGCAGATTGCCGCTTCGGCGGAAGACTGTTTCGCTTCTTTTCTGGCATTTGGCATTACGATCTCCATTGCCATCCAGGCGGTGGTGAACATGGGTGTTAATCTCAGCCTTTTGCCGACCAAGGGGTTGACGCTTCCTTTTCTCAGTTTCGGGGGATCTTCCCTGGTCTTCAACCTGGTGGGGATCGGCATTCTCATGAACATCGGGGCAAGGCGGGGGCTCAAATGAACCGGAACCGCAAGCGTCAGGTCAATGCCGGCAAGTTGCAGGAAAATCTTCCTGAACTGAGGGTTATGGTTGCCGGCGCCGGCACCGGCGGGCACCTGTTCCCCGGGATTGCCGTTATTGAGCGGCTCCGGGAAATGACAGGCAATGTCAGGCCGTGCTTTATCACAACTGGCCGTCCGATTGAGAACACGGTTCTGGGAGAAAGGAATTTTGAAACCAGAGAGATTTCAGCTGCAGGCATGAAGGGCAAATCCATATGGGGCAAAACGGCATCGATGGGCCTGCTGGTCAGGGGTGTCCTGGAGGCGCGCAAGATGCTGAAAACATTCGGGCCGCATCTGGTGATCGGTATGGGCGGCTATTCGTCCGCACCCGTTGTTTTGGCCGCCTGGATGGCGGGCATCCCCCGTTTGATCCATGAGCAGAACCGCGTGCCCGGGATTACCAACCGGCTGCTTGCACGGTTTTCGGACAGGGTTTTCATATCCTTTCCGGACACGGTTATTCCCGGTGCCAGA
>SLGU01000188.1 GCA_007136525.1 Desulfobacteraceae bacterium
ACCCTTTGATACCCGGTCAATTCTTGAGAACCACGATTCCTTTTATATCGGCTCGGATGTGTTTTATTCCTATATCGTTCAAAACGGCTGGTGGAAACTGTTCATGGCCCACAAAACCAGGAAGGGCTATTTCCCCATGGCAGACGAATTAAGGGGAAAAATGCTGACCGGCATATTTCCAGAGGAAATCCGGGAACAGTTTCAACTCATGCTCGAATATTTCGGTCAGTCCCCGATCATCGTCCGCTCCAGCAGCCTTCTGGAAGATGCGTTTGGAAGCGCCTTTGCAGGGAAATACGACAGTTTTTTCTGCGTCAATCAAGGCTCTCCGGAACAGCGCTACGATGCATTCGAGGAAGCTGTCAAGCGCATTTTCGCCTCCACGATGAATGAGGATGCACTTGCTTACCGGCTCCAGCGGGGCCTGGATCAAAGTGATGAACAGATGGCCCTCCTGGTGCAGCGGGTTTCCGGGTCCTACCATGAAAACTATTTTTTCCCTGAATTTGCCGGGGTGGGATTGTCCCGGAATCCGTTTACATGGAAAAAAGGCATGGATGAAAAAGCCGGCATGCTCAGGCTGGTTTACGGGTTGGGTACCCGGGCGGTCAACCGTGTTGAAAATGATTATCCGAGGATTGTGGCCCTGGATGCCCCCCTGGTGAAGCCCCTGTCGGATATAGACCATTTGCGAAGGTTTTCCCAACGCTTCGTGGATGTGTTGAAGCTGGATGAAAACAGCCTTCAGACCATTTCTCTTATTGATCTGAAGGACCGGGTACCGGCATTGACGCTTGATCTTGCGGGTATCCGGGATTTTGAAGCAGAAGACAGTCTCAGGCGAATGGGGCGGCCGGCAAAAGAAATGTGGGTTCTCACGCTGGACAATTTTCTGACGGAAACCGTTTTTCTGGATGTGATGAAAAGCTTGCTGGCATGCCTTGAAAAAGGGTATGAAAACCCCGTTGACATCGAGTTTACGGTAAATTTCAACCATGCGGGGGATCTCCAGGTCAATCTGCTTCAGTGCCGCCCGTTTCAGCCCGGAGGATCAGGGGGCAAGGTCGATATACCTGAACAGATCGATCCGGAAAGGCTGATCATCGGTACGGCAGGCGATTTCATGGGGGGGAGCGTCTCAATGCCCATCGCCAGCATCGTATACGTCGATCCCGCTGCCTACGTATCCCTGTCGGTTTCGGAGCGCTACTCGGTGGCACGGCTTGTGGGAAAGCTGAACAAGCAATTTGCAGACCGGGAGAAAATGCCGACCCTGCTTCTCGGTCCGGGGCGCTGGGGAACGCATTCCCCGGAAATGGGGGTGCCGGTAACGTTTTCGGAAATCAATAATTTTACGGCCCTCGGAGAAATCAGCTACCAGGATGGCAGCCTGGTGCCGGATCTGTCATTTGGCAGCCATTTTTTTCAGGATTTGATCGAAACCCGCATTTTTTATATCGGCATATACCCGGAAAAACCATCCGTTGTTTTCAATGCCGGCTGGATCGACCGGCAGGAAAACATCCTGGAAAATATAATGCCTGTAGAGCCGCACGGTGACAAGGCTGTCAAGGTGATTGACACCCGTTCAATGGACCTGGTGCTGCGCGCCGATATGATGGCCCGGCGCCTGGCATGTTTTCTGACGGGGGATATCTGAAAATCCCGATAGGAATACCCCCGGATAAATGATTTGTTATCCCCTGATGACCGGTTACGATGCGCCGTCAACAGCCACACGGTTCCGACCCTTTTCCTTGGCCCGGTAGAGCGCTTTGTCCGCCGCATCGATGATGGTTTTTGCCGGTATGTCCTTTTCAGGGATAATGGCGGCGACGCCTAAACTCACCGTAACATGATCCTGAACCGGAGAATGCTTGTGGGGGATTTTTAATGCTTCAACCGTTTTTCGCAATTCTTCAGCCAAAGCGGAAGCCCCTTTGGTATCGGTTTCCGGCAGAATAACGGCGAATTCCTCTCCGCCATAGCGCGCCGCCAGATCGGAAGGCCGCTTCAGGCCGGCCTGAATGACCCGGGCCACCTGTTTCAGGCACTCATCTCCTGCGCCGTGCCCGTAATTGTCGTTATATGGCTTAAACGCATCAATATCGATCATTACCAGGGACAGGGGCCCTTGGCTTCGCCATGCCCGTTTCAACTCCAGTTTCAAGTATTCATCAAAACGCCTTCGATTGGCGATTCCTGTAAGGCCATCCTGAAGACTCTGGTCCTTGAGCTGTTTCTGCAGCTTCAGGGCCTGGTTGATGCCGTAATTGATGCTGAAAAAAGCCACCACGATACCGAGTGACACGCCGATGACGATGTTTACAGCGACAAAAGCCTCGGCGTATACCGGGTGCTCAACCATGAAGGGAAGCGCCGGGGCCAGGGGTATGATTCCCGAGAGTTCCATCAAAGCCGTCAAAATGAACAGTCCGCCGCCGGCAACCGCCGAAAACGCAGCAAACCGGTAATCCAGAAAAACCCGGTAGATGGCGATAATGACGATAATAAAAAGCGTTTGCGGTGATATCAGGGAGCCGGTGAGGTAAAGAATGAGCTGGTTGGTGGCCAGTTCGATGAAAATGCATAAAAAGGTAAGTGATTTTATGACACCGAGTCCGTCTTCTCTTGTCAGGCAAACCATAACATTGGCTGCGATGTATATCAGCACCAGTGAACACCAGATGAAAAAGACCGCTTCCAGGGCCTGGGGATGGTGGCCAGAACCCCTTGCATCCAAAAGGGATACGAACGTGACAAGAAAGAGGGTCGGAACAATAAGAATCAGCCTGAGGAATGCAGTTGTCTGAAGTCGTCGGCTGTCTATGGGGTCGGCGCCGATGCATGTGAAAAATTCCCTGAAAAATTCCCTGGTCGCTTTATTCAGGGTGAGCTTTGAAAACATGTTTTAATCCTAAACCCTTGTTTTCATAATGCCTTCGTGCCTTTTTACAAAGCCGCCTGAAAACGACTTTTTTCAGGTTCAATGATGTTGATGCACCCGTAAAAAGTCTCGATCAGACGACTTCGTAAAAAACAAGATCATGACTTGCGCGATACCGAAGAATGCAGCGTAGTTAGCGTACGTGTATGTCTACCGACTAAACCACCCCATAAGCCAGCATGGCGTGGGCGACCTTCACAAAGCCGGCGATGTTGGCGCCCATAACGTAGTCGCCCTTTTTGCCGTAGGCTTCGGATGCATCCAGGCAGGTCTGATGAATGCTCTTCATGATTTGAAGCAGCCTGAAGTCGACTTCCTCGCGCGTCCATGAGAGTTTCAGGCTGTTCTGGCTCATCTCCAGCCCGGAGGTGGCCACGCCACCGGCATTGGCGGCTTTGCCAGGACCGTAAAGTATTTTGTGGTCCTGGAAAACCTTTACCGCTCCCGGCGCGGAGGGCATGTTTGCCCCTTCGGCCACGCAGAAGCAGCCGTTTTCGACCAGTGCTTTGGCATTCTGAGCGTCGATTTCATTTTCGGTGGCACAGGGAAGGGCGATATCGATGTGGATGTTCTTTTCCCGGATGACGTCCCAGACATTCTTGTCGAGGAAGCATTCTGTCTGGTATTTTTCTGAATAATCCTGTATCCGTCCCCGCTGGATGTTTTTCAATTCCATGATATAGCAGCACTTGTCGTTGTCAATCCCCTTTTCATCGACAATGGTTGCAGAAGAATCGCATATTGTGATCACGCGACCACCCAGTTCGTTGACCTTTTCGATGGCGTATTGGGCCACGTTGCCGGCCCCGCTTACGGCGACGATTTTGTCCTTGAAGTCCAGGCCGCGCGTTGCCAGCATTTCCTGTGCAAAATATACGGTGCCGTATCCGGTGGCTTCCGGCCGGATCAGGCTGCCGCCGTATTCCAGTCCTTTACCCGTCAATACGCCGGTATGTTCGTTTCGGATTTTTTTATAATAGCCGAAAAGAAAGCCGATTTCACGGCCGCCTACACCGATATCGCCGGCAGGAACGTCTGTTTCGGGGCCGATATGACGGTAGAGCTCACGCATGAAGGACTGGCAGAACCGCATGACTTCGCCGTCGGATTTGCCCTTGGGATCAAAATCGGCGCCGCCTTTTCCCCCGCCCATGGGAAGGGTGGTCAGGGAATTTTTGAAGATCTGCTCAAAGCCCAGGAACTTGATAATGCTTAAATTGACCGAGGGGTGAAACCGGAGCCCACCCTTGAACGGCCCCAGCGCATTGTTGAATTGAACCCGGAAACCCCTGTTGACAACCGTGTCGCCATGGTCGTCCACCCACGGCACGCGGAATATGATTGCCCGCTCGGGTTCGACAATCCGCTCGTATATCCCGGCCCTGACAAATTCCGGGTGTTGCTTCACTGTCGGTTCAAGTGTTTCCATAACCTCGATAACCGCCTGGTGGAATTCCTTCTGATCCGGGTCCATGTATCGGACTTTGTCAATAACGTTGTTGATAACCGACATTGAAAGCGCCTCCTTAATCTACGGTGTAAAAAATGTTTTTTGAGAAAAATAGTTTATTCCGCTTTTCGCAATTCACCCGTTGAAACCGGTATGGGGAGGGTCGGATGTATTGCATCCTGCGGATAAATATACAAAAATAGTTTTTGATATAGTACCGGCGGTGAAATGTAAACCTAAATTTTATTTTTTCTCAAAAATGCGTCTTCATGGCAGGCGGTGCGCCTCCGGTTGGACAAAATAAGCATCTGAAGCGGCGGGAGACCTCAGGCCGGGGGGCGCGTTTGCCAAGGCCATTTTCCTGTGATTTCCATTTCTATGGCAAAGCTCAGAAATGTTCGTATCAACACGATAACCGCCAGGATGCCGACGCTGGAAAAGGTCAACTCGATCGCCACGGTCTTGATGATATCGGCGGCCACCAGAAATTCAAGGCCCAGCAGAATTCCACGGGCAAGCTGGAGCCGGTATGTCTGAAACAGCTTTTCTTGCATGCCTTTTCGGATGAGCAGGAAGATGTTGTAAGTAGTGGCATGGATTGCAAAAACCATGATGATTCCGATGCCCAGCAGCTCGAGTATGGCAATGCTCCATTCCGCCGCGATGATCACTAAGCCCATTATGCCGCTTGTCATAATTCATTCCTTTACAGGACCGGTTAGAACCCGTTTCAAAATTGTCTTTCAAGCCATCCGCTTATTTGGTTTTGGTTTTTTCGAAATCGAAATCGCTATCGGGATTGAAATCGGTTTTCTCAAATCCGCAGAACACGACATATTCCTTTTTAAATACGGCAGCCACCAAGTTTTTCGTGTCCAGTGTCATATTTTTTATTTTCGATTGCGATACCGATAGCGGTTTGGATTGTCCCAACAAAAAGATTAGGCCGAAAGACTATTTTGAGATGGGTTATAATCATATGTCTTAAAATATGACCATTTTTTAGATATGAGCTTACTTCGGGCGGCTTATTTTTTCAATAAATTATTGAAAAGTCGCCAAGAGATGTGCCGGTTAGGCGGATCAGGATTCACTTTGCATTTTCAGTCTGCCCGGCATAAAATAGCCGTTAGATAAAAAGGTTCCTTCAGATAAGGGTGGATTGACGACAAGGGATTGCAGTCGCTGTTATTGCGATCGGAACATAAACCGGTTATGGAATGGAGACAAACATGAGCAAGGGGGTTTTTATTACCGGCGCATCATCGGGCATCGGAAAAGCGGTGGCGTTTGAGATGGCCAAAAAAGGGTATCGGCTGGCCCTGACCGCGAGAAGAAAGGACGTGTTAAGGGACATGCGCGAAGAGATCAAACGCAGGCACGCACCACCAGCCGTCGCTATCCGGCAGCTTGACGTAACAGATGGCGAGGATGTTTTTGCCGCGTTTGCCGAAATGGCCGAGGCACTTGGCGGCATTGACATCGTTTTTGCCAATGCGGGCGTGGGTCTTGGTGAAAGGGTCGGGCGCGGTGATTTTGAAAAGGTCAGGCAGACCATGGCGGTGAACCTTTTGGGCGCCATAGCCACCATGGATGCGGCTGCGGCGTATTTCCTGGAAAAAGGGGAAGGGCATATCGTTGGCGTTTCATCGGTCGCCGCATTCCGGGGCATGCCGAAAAGCGCTGCTTACTGCGCGTCCAAGGCCGGCCTGGCCGTCTACATGGAGGCCATGCGGGCGGAACTGTACCGGAAAAACATTCATATCACGGTGCTGTATCCCGGTTTTATCGACACGCCTTTAAATGACATGCTGCCCAGCCGCCCCTTTTTGATTGATGTGGAAAAAGGCGCGCGGATCATCGTCCGGCTTATTGAAAAAAAGGTTAAATCCGCCACGGTTCCGGTATTCCCATGGAATATCGTGGGGCGCCTGCTCAAGATCCTGCCAACGGGTGTGATCGCCCGGATGTAGGGGGCGGGAGATCAGTCCTCGATGCTTTGAATGCAGGAAGGGGCGTGTGGACACGGTGGACTTTTTATCCCGCGCGGGAGCGCGGGATACATGGCTGGCGGCCGGAAACACATGCCATACCGATCGCCTTGGGTGTTGCCCCGCCGGACTTCTTTTCCCGGGTTTTCGTTGAAGGGTTCAGGAAAACTCGTCGTATTGGATCATTTCGGGTTCGACCCCGAGACTGTCCAGCATTTTACGCACCGCGTCGATCATGATGGGCGGGCCGCAGAGGTAATATTCGATTTCAGAGGGATCTTCATGGCTTTCAAGGTAATTGTCATTTGCCGCCTGGTGAATGAAACCGGTCAGGCCCTCCCACTTGTCTTCGGGCAGGGGCTCGGATAGCGCCACGTAATACGAGAAATTGTCGTTTTTTTCGTCAAGTTCGCGAAGTTCTTTGTCATAGAGCATCTCTTTCCGGCTCCGCGCCCCGTACCAGAACGTCATCTTCCGGTCTGTCCTGCGTTCCAGCAGTTGGTCCCGGATCTGGCTTCGCAGGGGCGCCATACCGGCCCCTCCGCCGATGAAGCACATTTCCCGCCTGCTTTCGGTCACCTTGAAATCGCCGAAGGGGCCGGAAAGCGTCGCCGTATCTCCCGGCTTCAGGTAGAACAGATAGGAGGATCCAATACCGGGGGGGGCGTTTTTGGCATCGGGTGGCGGTGTTGCAATGCGGACCGTGAACATCAGCCGCCGGTTTTCCGCTGGTTCATTTGCCAGGGAATAGGCCCGGTACACGGGTTCATCGTTGGATGCCGCCAGGTCCCAGAAGTTGTAGCGATCCCAGTCCGGTTTGAAGATATCCTCTATGGAAAAATCGGCAAAGGAAAGCGCATACTCGGGAATATCGATCTGCATGTACTGGCCGGCTTCGAATTCTACCGGCTCTTCCATTTCAATGATCAGTTCCTTGATATACGCGCCGATGTTTTTATTGGAGGTTACGGTCCCGGTATATTTTTTTATGGAAAAAATTTCCGGCGGGATTTCGATCTTCATATCGCTCCTGACCTTCAGCTGGCAGGAAAGCCGGATGTTTTCCGCTTTTTCATGACGGTCCAGCTGCGGCAGTTCCGTGGGCAGGATGTCGCCCCCCCCCTCCACAACACGGCATTTGCACTGGCCGCACGTTCCGGATCCACCGCAGGCCGACGGCAGGTAGATCTCGTTTTTGACGAGTGCGCCTAGAAGCGATATTCCCATGGGCACCACAAGGGTATTTTCCGCATCGTTGTTGATCTTGATTTCCCGATCGCCTTTCTTGACGATCCTGGCTTCTATGAACAGAAGGATCAAGACCAGTATCAGGATGATGGATGTGAATACCGCAAGACTGGTGATGTAAATCAAAGCCGCTTCCTTTTTTCTGTAGAACCTATCTCAAAATTGTCTTTCAGCCCAATATCTTTGTTGGCGACTTACTTCAAATCCTCGAAATACGCGCGTATGCCTGCGGCTTGAAACAAGTCGCCGCAAGGGTCTTGAACCGAAACCGAATGTTGAGATGGGTTCTCGTATTATCAACCGCCATGCGCTTCACCGCTTTGCTACAACGAAATACCCGAAAACAGCATAAAGCCCATGGCCATCAGCCCGGTGACGATCATGGTGATGGCAAAACCGTCCAGGCCGTAAGGCAGATCCGCATACCGCATCCTGATCCGGGCTGCGGCCATGGCCACGATGGCCAGCATCCAGCCGACGCCAGCGCCGAAACCGAAGACAACCGATTCGATAAACGTGTATTCCCGCTCCACCATGAACAGGGAACCCCCGAGTATCGCGCAGTTGACCGCGATCAGGGGGAGAAAGATGCCCAGCCCCGAATAAAGAGAAGCGGAAAAGCGGTCAATGAGCATCTCGATGGCCTGGACCATGGCGGCAATCACGGAAATAAAGACGATGAGCCGGAGAAAGCTCAGGTTCACATCCCCGAGCCCCGCCCACGCAAGCGCCTCCGGGGCCAGCAGGTAATGGAAAATAAGCCAGTTAACGGGGGTGGTGACGGTCAGAACGAAAATGACGGCAAACCCCAGGCCGACCGCCGTGTTGAGGTTCTTGGAAATGGCCACGAACGAGCACATGCCCAGAAAGTAGGCAAGCAGGATATTCCCCGCAAAAACCGAATTCATAAAAAGGCTGACCAGTTCAACCATGGGTCCCGATCCTCATCTGGATTTGTTCTTTGCCCAAAGACGTGTGTCCGCTTGGGGCGTTTCTGTTTTTACCGGTCGTCCTCACCCGTTCCGGCGATGTATTTCTGAAGCCATGCCATAAGCCCTATAATAATGAAAGCGGCCGGGGCCAACAGCATGAATCCCATGTTCTCGTATCCTGCATCATAAAAGGACTGGGGAATGACAAAATATCCAAAAATGGACCCGGAGCCCAACAGTTCGCGCAGAAAGGCCACGGAAAGCAGCACAGAACCGTAACCGGCGCCGTTGCCGAGCCCGTCCATGACGGCCAGGTGCGGCGGGTTGGACATGGCAAACCCTTCCGTGCGCCCCAGGATGATGCAGTTGGTGATGATC
>SLGU01000047.1 GCA_007136525.1 Desulfobacteraceae bacterium
GCAATTTTTGAAGAATTGATAGTACTTATGTGTACGTGAGATTCTTCAGAAATTACGCGCAACGCAGATATTGGGCTTTTACGAAGCCGTCAAATTTGCATCCGACATGTTATGATGCCTATGTTTTCATATGACATGGGCATCATCATTTGGCCGATGAATGGCATTTAAAATGCAGGGATAATACAGCAGATGGCGCAGCAGGAAAAAATTCCGAAAAAGTACGGCATGTCACCGGGTTCCCTTGTATACACCGGCGACAAGGCCGCCCACGAACCGGTCTCCATAACGCTGATCGATTATAATGCAGACGAAATGGTTGAGAAAACCGGTGTCTCCCTCGATGATTGCGAATCTTATGTCAGCAGGGATTCGGTCACGTGGATCGATATTTCAGGGATTCACAATCCCGACATTATCGGCCGGCTCGGGACCATGTTTCAACTCCATCCGCTGTTGCTCGAGGATGTGCTCAACACCGCCGGGCGCCCCAAGATCGACGATTATGACGACTACCTGTTCATTGTGCTCAAAATGATCGATTACCGGACGGATTCCCTCCTGATCGAGCACGAGCATGTCTGCTTTGTTATCCGGGAAGGCCTGGTTATTTCCCTTCAGGAGCATGAAGGGGATGTTTTCGGGCCGGTGCGGGAGCGCATCCGCAAGTCCAAGGGGCGTATGCGCAGATCCGGTGCCGATTACCTGGCCTACGCCCTGATGGATATGATCGTGGATCATTATTTCTGGGTGCTCGAAGAACTCGGTGAAAGAGTGGAGGAGTTTCAGGATGCCGTGCTCGCCGATCCTGAGCCCTCCATTCTTGAAGCGGTTCACAACCTGAAGCGGCAGGTCATCTATATCCGCAAATCCGTATGGCCGGTCAGGGAAATCGCGGCAGCGCTTCTACGCAGTGAATCCGGCCTGATCCGGCAGGAAACGCAGCTTTATCTGAGGGACGTCTATGATCATACCATACAGGTGGTGGAAACCGTGGAGACCTTCAGAGAAGTGCTGGCAAGTGTGCTGGATATATACCTTTCCAGTGTAAACAACCGGATGAGCGAAGTGATGAAGGTGCTGACCATTATTGCCACCATATTCATCCCCTTGACGTTTTTAGCCGGTGTGTACGGCATGAATTTCGAGTTCATGCCGGAGCTGGAATGGCGCTATGCATACCCGGCGGTCTGGTTTATTTTCATTGCTGTCGGCTTTGGCATGGTGGCATGGTTTAAGTATAAAAAATGGTTTTAGAACCTGTCGAATATTTTTGATTTCGGTTCAAGACCCGCTTCCTGGGATTTAATTGCTTCGAAATCGAAATCGGGATCGAAATCGGATTTTGCAATTCAAAAGGCCACGCTGTCTTCATTATTATCGTGTTATAGTGTCATTTGATTTTTTCGATGGTTAAAACAAAGACATAGGGCCAAAAGGCAATTTTGAGATACGTTTTAACGAAAATGAACCTTCAATTTTAAAGATTATGGCTATAAACGGGGTCATGGACTTTTTCGGAGAGACGTTCGCGTATCTTCAGCGCCTGGTCGAACTGAACACGGACCTGCGGGTGGCGGTGGCCGTGGTCATGCTTGGCGGCGGGCTGTTTCTGATGGAATGGGTCGTCCGGCTGGTCAGGCACCGGATTAACGCGCAACAAGCGATCGACAGATGGGTCAAAATTGCGGAGCTCTCCGTTCCGCTCAGGCTGTTCATGTTCGCCGTGCTGATCAAGGTCGCCCGCATTCCGCTCCGGTTTCCGGTGGAAATGGAAATGGCTTTTGATGCGGTGGAGGGATTGCTGATCGCCGTGGCCGCCATTATTGCCGCCCTCAAGGTCGTTTCCCTGCTGGACCGGGCCAAGAAGGAGATGCCCGAAGACCTGCGGGTGGTTATGCCGGAAAAGGCGTTTTCGTGGTTGAGGTATTCCCTTCGCATCGCCGTCCTGGCCGGGGTGGCAATGGCTTATATTTATTCACATCAGGAGATAATGCCCGCATGGCTGATCGCCTATGCATGGTGGCGGTATGTCCTGATATTCGGCGTCATGGTACTGATCTACATTGTCAACCAGGTTATCGGCAGATTTCTGCTGCACCTGAGTGCCCACCTCAAGGATTCCAGCGAAAATATCCGGCTGCGCCTGATTCTGGCATCGGCGATCTGGCCAGTGCGCTTGCTGCTGCTCACCGTGATCATTTACGCGGTCAAGGAGCTTTTTCACCTCTCGGATACCGGGGTGCAGTTTGTCGACACCGCCATTGGGCTTTTTGCCACCCTGGCGCTTATTCTTTTCGTCTACAAACTCATTGCGGTCATGGATTACGAACTGAAACGCCTGGTGTCAAGGGACGACAACCTTCTCGACCAGAATTTCGTCCAGATGATGCGTTTTCTGGCGCGCTTTACGGTGATTGTCATTGGCACGGTCTATGTGATACGGGCGGTGTCGGGCCAGCCGCTGAGCGCACTCCTCGCGGGATTGGGTATCGGCGGTCTGGCCATTGCACTCGCAGCTCAGGACACGCTCAAGAACCTTTTCGGCAGTGTCATGATCATGATGGACAAGCCGTTCAGCATCGGTCAGCGGGTGGTGGTGGAGGACACCGACGGGGTGGTGGAGGATATCGGCTTCAGGTCCACCCGGGTGCGGACGCTTGCCGGCCACCTGGTAACGGTCCCCAACGAAAAAATGGCCAACTCCAGGATCGAAAACATCGGCATGCGCCCGCATATCCGGCGCCTTGCCAATATCACCATCACCTATGACACGCCGGTGGAAAAAGTGAAAAAGGCGGTGGAGGTCCTCAAGGAAATCCTTGACAATCATGAAGGCATGCACCCGGATTTTCCGCCCCGTGTATTTTTTAATGAATTCAATGACGCATCGCTGAACATCCTGATGCTCTACTGGTTTCACCCCAATGACTTCTGGGCGTATGCCCGCATGACCGAGAAGATCAACCTCGAGATCATGGAACGGTTCGAGGCTGAAGGCATCGAGTTCGCCTTCCCGACCACCACAACCTACCTGGCCCACGATGACCGGCGGCCGCTGCATATCAATATTACGGAGGCCGGTTTCGAGGGGCGGCCCGGTAAGGATCCGGGTATTGATCGGTAAGAAGTGCCTGTGTTATCCTTTATGTTTGCGGTAACAAGGCAAATAAAAAAAAGGAGATGATAATGGAATGCATCAAGGAGAAGAACCTGGCAAACTGCAACTGTACCTATGAACCCTGCTCCAGGAAGGGCAACTGCTGCGAATGCCTGGAATATCACCTGAAAAGCCGGCAGTTGCCTGCTTGCGTGTTTCCCGCCGATGCGGAGGCTACCTATGACCGTTCCTTCAGGCACTTTGCACGTCTTGTGCAGGAGGGGCGGGTTTAGGCGCATTTCCTTGTTCGCGGTCCGGGCTGAAAGGGCAGGGCGCGGCCGAAATGCTACCTTTCAACACCAGTTATCACGCCCTTGGGGTGTGATTATGCAGGGAATGGGATGAGAAAATACAAAAATATCCTTCTGGTTTATCCGGAAGTCCCCGGCAATACCTACTGGAGTTACAAATATGCCCTGAGATTCATAAACAGGAAAAGCACCATGCCGCCGTTGGGCCTTGTGACTGTTGCCGCGTACTTCCCCGGAGAATATGATCTGAAGCTGGTCGATCTCAACGTGTGCCGCCTCAGGGACGAAGAACTGGAATGGGCGGATGCGGTTTTCATTTCTGCCATGATCGTCCAGAAAGCATCGATGGAAAGCGTTGTCGAAAGATGCCGCGCCCATGGCAAAACCGTTGTGGCGGGCGGTCCCTACGTGACCAGCAGCCATGAGTCGATCCGCGGGGTGGATCATTTCCTGTCAGGGGAAGTGGATCACACGCTTGCCGGTTTCCTGGACGACCTGCAGAACGGGACGGCCAGAAAGGTTTATCCGATGCCGGAACACCCCGATATTTCATGCCTGCCGACTCCCCGCTTCGACCTGCTGGACATGACGGCCTATGGCTCGATGGCCATCCAGTACTCGCGGGGATGCCCCTTCCGCTGTGAATTCTGCGACATCTGGACGGTTTACGGAAACAGGCCGCGGCTGAAAACAGCCGATACCCTGATTGCCGAAATCGATACCCTTTACCGGCTCGGCTGGGAAGGGGCCGTGTTCGTTGTTGATGACAATTTTATCGGCAACCGGCGCCGGGTGAAAAACGAACTGCTGCCCGCGCTCAAAAACTGGCAGCAAAGCCGCGGCTATCCGTTTCACTTCTTCACCGAGGCGAGCATCAACCTGGCAGACGACGAAGCGATTCTGACCGCAATGCGGGAAGCCGGTTTCAACGAGGTGTTTATCGGAATCGAAACCCCCAACCGGGAAGGGCTTGAGGAAACGGGAAAAAATCAGAACCTGAAAAGCGACATGGCGGCATCGGTCAGGGTGATCCAGCGGCACGGCATCGAGGTGCTGGCCGGCTTTATCATCGGTTTTGACTCCGACCCGCCGGATATATTCGACCGGCAGGTCGAGTTCATTCAGAAAAATGCCATTCCCAAGGCCATGATTGGCCTGTTGACCGCGCTTCCCGGCACCCGCCTGTTCGACCGCCTGGAAAAAGAAGGCCGTCTGCTGCATTCGCCTGCGGGAAACAACACCCATTCCCTGACCACCAATTTTGTCACCCGGATGGATCCCGGCCTTATCCGCGAAGGTTACAAGACACTGTTGAACCGCCTCTATGACCGGCGGATGAAAAACTATTTTGCAAGATGCACCGATCTTCTGGACAATATCGAATACCGGGATTTCTACCAGAGAAAAATTCGCTTTGAGGAAGTGAAGATTTTTTTTTTCTTTCTTTTACGCAAGTCTTTTACACCTTATGGTTTTGAGTATTTGAAATATCTTATCCGGAATTTTTTCAAAAACCGGGATCTGTTTGCCGAAGTGGTAACCCTGTCCATCTGCGGCCATCATTTCCACAAGATTACCCGCCAGACCCTGAAAAAAGAACGAATAGAATCCCTGATAGAGGAAAAAAGCCAATACTTTTCTGGACTCATCAATCAATACACGGCTGCGCTCAGTGGCAATTCCCGAAAACGGCTGAAATATGTCAACCGGCTGTGGAAAAAGCGCATCCGGCTTCTGAAACAGATGCAGACAAAGATAAACCGCCTGAACCGGGAGTTCAGGGAGGACCTGAACCACCGATTCGTCGAGATATCCGCCCAGATGCGCGAGCAGATGATCCGGTTCGAGACCCTTGCCTTCATGAAGGATTATTCGCAGGAGTAGCGGCTGCCGGGAAAAGCCGCTGTTTTTCGATCACCGTACCTGGAAAGGAAAGACAACAATGCCTCGCACAATGCCTTTGAATGAAATCAAAAACCTGGTGGGAAGCGAAGCGGGAAGAAGCGATTGGTTCAGCATTGACCAGGACCGCGTCAACCGGTTTGCCGACTGCACCGAGGACCGCCAGTGGATCCACGTGGACCGGGAGAAAGCGGCAAAAGGGCCTTTTGGCGGCACCATCGCCCACGGTTTTTTAACCGTATCCCTGATCCCCTATTTTGACAGGGAGTTCGGGGTGGTTCCGGAAGGCGCGTCCATGACCGTCAATTACGGGCTGAACAAGGTGCGCCTGCTGAACCCGGTGCCCGTGGGCGCCAGGATACGCGATGTCATGACCATCACAGAGGTTGCGGAAAAAGGGGGAGGGCGCGTCCTGATAACCACGACCCATACCATCGGGATCGAGGGTCAGGAAAAACCGGCCTGCGTGGCCGAGGCCCTGATGATGTACATGTTGGAATGATGGTCTTTCAAGGCTTCCCGCCGCTTTTTTTACCAATCCGTCTGTATTCATTTTGAGGGGTTTTCGGGTTCAGGGTGCTGCTATGGGACAAGCGGCCATAGAAAAGGCAGGACTATCATCATAACGGCAAGAATGACCAGCGTCAGGGGGATGCCGGCTTTCAGGTAACTCCCGAAACTGTAGCCGCCGGGACCCATGACCATGAGCTTGGCCGGATGCGATATGGGTGTGATGAAACTGGCGGAAGCCGCTATTGATACGGCCATCATCAGGCTGTGGGGGGAAAGCTCCATGGCGGCGGCGGTATTGATGGTCACCGGGATCATGAGCACGACGACCGCGGGGATGGGAAGAACGCATGTCGCAAGCATGGTAACCGTTATGAGGCCGAACAGAACCCCCTCCGGGCCGTATGCCCCGGCATGGGAAATTACGCTCCGGGTGATCATCATGGCCGCGCCCGTCTGATCCAGCGCCGCTCCCAGGGGAAGCATTCCCGCGATGAGAAAAACGGCTTTCCATTCGATCTGCCGGTAGGCTTCCTCCATGGTAAGGCATCCCGTTACGATCATTATTGCGGCGCCTGTTACCGCAGCGATGTAAATGGGGACCCAGCCCATAACGACCAAAAACAGGATTGCGGCCAGAATTGACAAAGACACCGGCATTTTTTCCGTCCGGGGCTTTTCCTGTGCAATCCGGCTCAAGACAATGAAATCCGACTCCCGCCCGAGCATCTGCAGTTTTTTGACGGGACCGAAAAGGAGTATGGCGTCTCCGAACGCAAGCGTCTTGTCCTTGAGGTTGGACCGGTATGCTTTTCCCCTTCGCCACAGGGCCAATACAATCAGGCCGTATTTTTCCCGGAAGTTGAGCTGCTGCAGGGTTTTTCCTTCAATGGACGCGCCCGGCGCAAGAATTGCCTCCACGAGGCCGGTATCTCTGGAAATAAGGGACTTCATCCCGGGCTGTGCGGCTTTTTCATAGATCCAAAGGCTCTCAATTCCCTCAAGCAGATGGAAAAGGGATGGATTCATTTCAACGAGAAGCCGGTCCCCGCCCTGCAGAACTTCAGACGGTTCCGGAAGGGGGATAATGCTGTTTTTCCTGATGATTCCAAGAACATGGCTTCCTGTGGCCTCTCCCAGATGGCTTTCGGCAAGGGTTTTTCCGGCAAGGATTGAATCCGGGGGCACTTCCAGCCGAGTGAGTTCATCGTTGATGTGATACCGCACCGAAAGTTCGGCCGGATCGACAGGATTGAAATCTGCGAAATCCCGGCTGTTTTCAATTGCCTCGATCTGCTTTTTTTTTCCGGCCAGCAGAAGGGTTTCGCCGCCTGAAAAAATCATGTCCTGCAGATTGGTTCGATGCACTGTTTCATGTATGCGTATTGCCATAACCTTGACATTGTAAGAGGTCCAAAAATTCACGGAGTTCAGTGTATTTCCCGCAAGGGGCGAGGCATCCGGGATAGAGGCTTCGCAAAAGCGGATGACGCCGGGGAAAAAATCCTCCAGGCCCGGCACTGTTTTTTCGACGTTCATTTGCAGAAGGCTTTTGGGCACCTCCATGCTTTCTGCGCGTCCTTCAACCGTCAACAGGTCGCCGGGTTGCAGGGTTTCTTCGGGCTCCGGCGGCGCGATGTTTTTCCCATTTCGGGTAATGCCGATGACATTCCAGCCAAGGATCGATCCGAGCCGGATCGCGGAAAGGGGCTTTCCGGCAAGGACCGAATCGGAAGGAACGCGTATATGAAACAGGCGCTCTTCAATGCCGTATTGGCTTTGCCAGTCTGTTTTCTTTTCAGGCCCTGAAGGCTCCGCGATATTTCGTTCGGGCAGCAGGGTCCGGCCGGCAAGCGCCATGAAAACGATGCCGGTAAGCATTATGACCAGACCGATCGGTGTGAAATCGAAAAAGGAAAAGGGCTCAAGGCCGCCTTCACGTAAGGCTTCTGTTACAAGGATGTTGGGCGGCGTGCCGATCTGTGTTGTCATTCCGCCCATAAGCGACCCGAAAGCCAGGGGCATCAAAAGCCTGGAAGGCGACATGCCGGTATTCCGCGAAATATCCATGACAACCGGCAGCATCAGTGCAGCAACGGCGACATTGTTCATAATGGCCGACAGGACGCCCGCCGTGGCCATGACAACGACGGTCATCGGGATTTCATGGGAGCCCGCAATCCTTGAAACAATGCTGCCGATGGCATTTGCGACGCCCGTATGCGTCAGTCCTCCCGAGATAATGAATACGGCCCAGACGGTAACCACTGCAGGGTTGCTGAAACCGGAAAGCGCTTCAAGCGGCGGAAGCAGTCCTGTCAGCGCGACGGATCCCAAAACCAGAAGCGCGGTAACTTCCATGGGTATCCATTCGGTTACCAGGAGCACCATGGATACGCCGAGTATTAAAAATACAAGTAGAATTTCAGGGCTCATTTAGAAAAGACAGTTTTTATGGTATACCGTTTATGGCAGGATATTTCCTTTGCCCGCCCCGTAAGGCGTTGATCGGCGCTCAAATACGCCCGGTATTCTCGCTTCTCGCGCCTTGCGGGACGGGCGCCCCGACCATCTCGATGCGTCACTGTATTTATGCCCACGACCACTTAGTTTCGTAAAATATATCGGCATAATGGATATTATGCAAAATATTTGCACGATTTCAGGTAAAATGATACGCTCTTTTCCAATGTTATTGCATGCCCGCATGGGAAATATCGAACAAACCGAAACAAGGGGAGATGCCTCATGGATGAACGGGTAAACACGCTCGATGACCTGGATGACAAGGATCTGGCCCGGTTCGTGGTTGATATGTGCCATCGGATCGTGATGCACCATGCATTCTGGTTCAAGGAGGTCGAACACCAGATGGGGTTTGATCGGGCCTTGGAGATACTGGATTCCGCCTATCGCACCAGCTACGGCATCCAGATGAAGCGCCTCGGCAAAACACTGGGTTTTGATATGGAAGGGGATGTGCCAAAGCCGCTGCTCGACATGCCCCGGGAAAAACTCATGGGGCTGATCGAAACGCTGGGGGTGAACTGGCTGGCCAACGACGGCGTCTGGTTCCAGTCGGTGGAGTTTTCTTCCGGCA
>SLGU01000310.1 GCA_007136525.1 Desulfobacteraceae bacterium
AACCATACCATTGTATGTGAAACGCTCATTTGAAGGGGCACTCTTTGATGGCATCGTAAAAAGTCCGATATCTGCGTTGCGCATCATCTTGAGAAATTTTACGTACGACCAAGTACTCTCAATTACTCAAGATTCGCGCGCCTTGGTCTTGAACTTTTTACTTTGCCATCCTATATTCGACTTTTTACGGTGCCATCAATCCTTGACGGCTTCTCAAAAAGGCCAATATCTGCGTTACGCGCAATTTACGAAGATCTCACGTACAGCATCCTTGGATCAGGGGCTTTTCAGAAGCCCCAGGGCGATGATTGTAAAAAAAATGTTTACAAGGTGTAAACAACGCGTTTACAAGGCTTGTGTTGCATGCCCCGTGATTATTGCCAGGCCAGTGTTTGCCGGCGTTTGCGGGGGTTCTTTTTTCTTGACCGGTAATGCATTTAGGCATATGATATCCACAACATTTTCGCTGTATTCAATCAAGCAAGCAAAAGGGGGAAAAGGGGGCATGTTTACTCAAAAAGCAAAAGGGCCCAGGCTTCTTTTGGTGGACGACGAAGAACGGTTCAGAACCACGCTTGCCAAGCGGCTCAAGGAAAAGGGTTTTGATGTCGAGGATCTCGGCAGCGGTGTAGAAGCGATTGAATTTTTAAAAGACAAAAAAGTGGACGTTATTGTTCTTGATATCAAGATGCCCGGCCTTGACGGGATCGAGACCCTTGCCGAAATCAAAAAATCGGACCCCGGTATCGAGGTGGTGCTTCTGACGGGGCACGGCACAGTTGACACCGCCATAGAAGGAATGCGAAGCGGCGCCCATGATTACCTGATGAAGCCCTGCGAGATCGACAACCTGATTTTGAAAATAAACGGTGCCTTCGAGGTGAAGAAAGAGCGGGACGACAGGTTGAAAAAGGCGGAAGAAAGAAGCCGGCTTGACAAGCTGGAAAAATCAGTCCGGTTTTAGGTGGGCATGACTGAAAAAAAAGAGGATGTAAAAGGCGATTTATCAAGCGTGAAAGGTCCCGGGGCCAAACAGGCGGACGGCGTAACCGGTGAAAGCGATGAGAAGGCTGCTGATCCCTTGTATCAGCTTTTGAAGCCGCTGCACAATTTACCCCGGGGAAAGAATGCATGGAATCCGCAATTCATCAGAAAACCGTGGTTCTGGCCTTTAAGTGTTGCCGTACTGATCCTTTTGTCCTATGTGTACCCCCATATCCTGCGTTTTCTGACCGGGGCGGAATGAAAACAGGCTGCCTGAAGAGCGGGTTGTTAAGTGGATAATAACGGATGGCGGTGTTTTGTTTTTGAGTGGTTGTCATTGGCCGGTCAGGGGTCGTTCGAATACAGGTCTTTAGAATTCGCAGCGAGATTTTCAGAGGTTTTTTTACAGCGGCGCGCCTGCTTGGCGATTTCCAAAAGCGAGTTCAACAGTTCACCATAGTCTTCAATTGTCTCTTTTTCTGATAAAACAGCCTTCATCCCTTCTGCTTCTTTGCTTATAACATCCAAAGCATCGTTGATTTCATGGTATATATGCCCTGGCAACTGCTTCAATGACAAGTATTGGCTCAGGTTGTGGGTTATTTTTTTGCAGCGGGCCGTCTGTCTGCCGATTTCGGCGAGCGCATGCGTCAGGATGTCGCAATCGGCACAGTTACGTCTTTCTTTTCTGCTCAAAATATCCTGCATCCATCCGGCTTCTTCGTTGATAATGGCCAGTGGATTGTTTATTTCATGGGTAATCTGTTTGATCAACTGGTTCATGAAAAAGTCCTTTACAGGCAGTTGTTTAATTTCTGAAATGCATTTCCCGGGGTGATCGTGTTTGGGGAAAACCGGGCCTGTTTTTGGGTGCCGGTTCAAATTACGGGCAAGACATGCTTTATCCCCTGCCTTTTGTCACTGAAATGTTCTTTTTGCCTATCTTTATTCGTGGCGGGTGTCAAGCGGGTAGTTATGGTCTTTGCCGGTCAAGGGGAAAAACGTAAAGAAATTGAGAAATTGAATTGTTGGCGCCATTGTGGTATAGAGCCTTTGAAGACCGCCCTTCCCGTGGCTGAAGACTGTATTTGTGATGTGGTTTCTAAATCTGGAATACCGTGAGGTGTATAATGCCGATTGACAGGAAGGATTTTAATACCCGTTTTGGAGAATTCAACGGGCCGGATCTCGATTTTCTACTTAACCGCTATAATCGCGTGAATCGATGGGTCATCGCCGACATGGTTCGCCGCAGCGCTCACCGGCACCCCGAAAAGGCGGCGCTGGTTTTTCGGGGCCAGCGCATAAGCTACCTGGCGCTGGAAAAGGCGTGCAACCAAACCGCAAATGCGCTGATCGCCCTTGGTGTGGGAAAATATGACCGTGTCGCGGTTATTGCACATAACACCCTGCACCACGTTTTGACCTGGCTGGGGTGCTGCAAGGCCGGGGCCGTTTATCTGCCGATCAATTTCCTGCTGAGCAGTGCAGACATTCAATTTTGTGTCAATCACTCGGAAAGCAAGGTACTGATGGTGGAAGACGCTTTTTCCGATCTGGTTGAAAACAATATTCCACGGATGCCCAGCATCAAGTCCCTGATCTGGTCAAATCAGGGGATGGGCGAGCCGCCCCCTTCCGGCCGTTTCCTGGAATTCGACCATTGGTGCGCGCAGTATGCCGATACGGAGCCGGATGTGACCCTGCGGATCGAAGACCCCTGCCAGTTGTCATATACCAGCGGTACCGAGGCCGCACCCAAGGGCGTTGTGATCAACAATCAATCCCTGCTCGCATCCTATATGAGTTGTATCATCGACGGCGCCTATGAGCCCTCAGATATCTGCATCAATGCCCTTCCCCTGTACCACAGTGTCCAGAGAGATGTATTCATGAACCCGGTTTTTTATATCGGGGGCACGAATATCCTGATGGGGCCGGATATCGGCGGCATCCTGAGAAATATCGAAGCATATGACGCCACAATGCTGTTTGCGACCCCGACGGTCTGGATCGGCATGATCAGCCACCCGGAGTTTGATTCATATGACCTTTCAAGTCTGAAAAAAATTTACTGCGGCATGTCTGCCCTGCCGGTGGAGGTCCTGAAAGAATTGAAGGCGCGGTTTGACGGTGCGAAAATCTATAATTTCTATGGGCAGACAGAGCTGGCACCGTACCACACCATGATAAAAGGAAAAGCGGTGCTGGAAAAACCCGGTTCGGCCGGCATGGCTGGCTTGAACATGGAAATGCGCCTGGAATCGGACGACGGCCGGATGATCCGGGAGGCGGGTCGATCCGGAGAGATTTGCGGCAGGGGGCCCCATGTCATGATGATGTACTTCAAGGATCCCGAAACAACGGACAATGCAATGGAAGGCGGCTGGTTTCATTCGGGCGACCTGGGTGCCATGGATGAAGACGGTTACCTTACAATCATCGACCGCAAAAAGGATGTGGTTAAATCCGGGGCGGAAGCCGTTATCTCGCGGATGGTGGAATCGGTCATTTACCTTGACAATCGCGTTGAGGAGGTGGCGGTTGTCGGCGTGCCGCATCCCGATGGCACAGAGGTGCCCATCGCCGTGGTCGTGCCTGCGAAGGGCTGCAACATGCACGAGGATGAAATAATCGGGTTGTGCCGGAAACATTTGGCGCCTTTCCAGGTCCCCCGGAAGATCATCTTCGTCCATACTTTGCCCAAAACGCCCACGGGCAAGCTTCTCAAGCGGCAAATGAGGCAGAAATACAGTGATGCCCTTAAATAAGTGTCTCAAAATGGTTCTAAATATTGCATTCGGTTGCTGGAAATAAAAATTTGCATGAAACAAAATTGATGGTTGACATATTGGCTTTTTTTTGAATAATGTTTCATCTTGCTTCAAAAAGAGGTGTTGCCGGCTAATTTATCACCATTTTAGAACGAGGTATGTTTAATGGCTGAAGTTGAATCTTTGAACCAGGACGCCAACCCTAAGTCGATTATCATCAAGGCTGCCATCGCCGCTGCGGTCGGGCTTTTCATCTGGCTTCTGCCGACGCCGGACAGCCTGACGCCCGAAGGGCACAGGCTGCTTGCCCTGCTTGCCACCATTGTGATCCTGTTCGTCACCGAGGCGGTTCCCATAGGGGTGACAGCCCTGCTGGTGGGTGCGGGGCTTATCTTGTTTAATATTCAGTCCCCCCATGATGCCTGGGCCCCCTTTGCCAGCCCGGCGGTCATGTTCGTGCTCATGATCATCATGTTCGGTGTGGTTTTGAACGAGGTCGGCCTTGCCAAGCGGATCATGTACTACCTGCTGAAATTCGCCGGGACAAAAGTCAAGCGCCTCAGCTTTATTCTGGCCATTGGCTGCACCATGACCGCCAGCATTTTTCACGATGCAACCGTTACGGTAATTATGGTTTTTGCGTTTGTGCCGGTTTTCATGGCCATGGGCATGAAGCCCGGTGAAGGGCACCGCCTTCCCATGTTTTTCATGCTCCTGATTCCCATGGCTTCGTCCGCAGGCGGGTTCGCAACGCTTCTGGGCGGTGGTCGAAACCCCCTGGCCCTTGAGATACTGGCTGTGTTCTCCGAGGAATCGCCGCGCTTTGCCGAAGCCATAACGATCGGGTTCATGCAATACATGGGCATCCAGTTTCCCATCGCAATCCTCACCGCCCTTGGCACCTGGGCAATTTTATGGGTTGTTTTCCGCCCGAAAGAAAAGGAGTTGACGGGGATCGAACTGGAAGATCCCGGCCCCATGACGTTTAAGGAAACCGGGGTGCTCGTCGTTTTTCTCGTCACCTTCATTCTCTGGTTTGCCGGGGATTTCACCGGCTGGCATGTCAGCATCCCGGCTGCGCTTGCCATCATGGGTTTCTGCGGGCCCCGGTTTATCGCGTTCCAAACCATCTGCGACAAGTTCCCGTGGGAATCGTGGATTGTTTTTGGCGCGGGTGTTTCTCTGGGTATGGCCATGCTGGAAACGGGTGCCGGGTTGTTTCTTGCTGAAACCCTGCTGCCACTCCTCCAGGGGAGGCACGAATTTATCGTTTATTTCGGCTTCGGTTTCTTCGGGTCGTTTGTGTCCAGCCTTATGAGCAACTCGGCGGCCGTTGCGCTCATGCTGCCCATCACACTGCCCATGGCGGACATGATGGACATGTCGCCCCAGGCGATTGCGCTGCTGGCGCCAATGACGACCTCTTTTATCATGCTGGTTATCGGCTGCCCGCCGACCATCATTGCATACAGCACCGGTTATTTCACCCAGGGACAGTTCGTCAAGTATGCCGTGCCCTGGTGCCTTTTCCTTCTGCTGGTCTGCACGCTGGCGGTAATGATATACTGGCCGCTGATCGGGTTTTCGTAAAATTATAACAACAATCTGTCGTTTTAATTCTCTTGTAAGCCTGGGGCGCTGGTTGCCCCAGGCTTTCTGTTTCCTTCTAATCCCCTGTTTTGCCTCGCTCATGGCGCAGTGCCTGTATAACTGTTTTTTCAGCAAGCCGCAGCCCATTGCCGCGCCTCGGTCGTTTTCGCAGGTCCTTCATGAATCTCCAATTATTCCTTTCCTTTGCGCATAGGGGCGGTGTAACGTAATCAGCGTGTAACAGCGGATCATATTCCGAAACGGAATGGGGTTGGACTTTGCGGTTCTGAACCAGAATGGCAACTTTTGATTCATATTGACAAACTTCCAAAAGTTTGTTTTAAGGGGAGCATTGCTTTTTTTGTACTTCAGGCGGATTTATGAGCGTTTTTAACCTTGAAGTTGGGACAATGCATGGCACAAAATGAAGTCCGGCGCTCCGGTTCAAACCGCAAAAGCAATGGCGGCAGCATATCCAGCGAGCGTGAAGCCCCCCCCAACAAGGAACTCACCAAGAATTATTATCGATGGCTGAAACACGGCATACTCATTTGCCTGTTTATCACCTACCTGGTTCCCATAAGCATACTCAGCACCTATTTCAGTTACAAATTCGATCAAAGCATGCGGGAGAGCAGCAAGCTCCAGCTAGTTGCGGTTGCCGAAAGCCAGAAGAACACCATCGACCTTTTCATGCAGAAGAAAATTGTCAATGTATTCAACTTGTTCCATAAGGAGGATTTTTCCCTTAAGCCCGGCCATGAAAAGATGCATTCGTACCTGGACAGCCTGATCCAGGCGGACGAAGCTTTTGTGGATGTCGGGCTCATCAACCCGGAGGGAATACAGACAGGATATGCGGGACCCTATCCGAACCTTCTTAATAAAGACTACAGTGATGAAAGCTGGTATGACAAGCTTTTGACTCAGCCGGAAAGCTATATTGTTACAGATCTTTATCTTGGCCTGAGAAGGCAGCCCCATTTCACGGTGGGCGTCAAACGGATGGTGGACGAGCGGTACTACGTAGTCCGGACAAGCGTTTACCCGGACAAACTCCAGGACTTCATTCATACGGCCAGTCACGGTAAAGACGCAAAAGGCTACCTGGTCAACCGCCAGGGAATATACCAGGTTGTTGACCCCAACCTGGGAGAACTGCTTGAACCGGCCCGTTTTTTCCCACCAGAGGGGAAGCGGGCCGATGTAAATTTTATCAACTGGGACGGCAGAACAATGCTTGCCGCCTATACATGGCTGAAGGAAGTGCCGTGGTGCCTGGTCATGCTGCAGCCCCAGGAAATAGCATTCGAGGAGATGTATGCCATACGCAATACCATGCTCTTTGGCGCTGCGCTTCTGGTCCTGGGCATCATGTTTTTTATATGGTTGATCGTGAATATTCTGGTCACCAAGGCCCAGGCCATCGAAAGGGAAAGACGAGAACTCCGGAGCCAGTTATACCATGCCAACAAGCTGGTTTCCGTTGGGGAGCTGGCCGGTGGTGTTGCCCATGAAATCAACAACCCCCTCGCCATTATCGAGGCCGAAGCCGGAATCATCAAGGACATGCTCGATCCGGCCATGGGGTTTGATGCTTCTCCGGAAGCGATCCGAAAAGAACTTGACCAGATCGACAAGGCTGTCCGGCGCGCCAAGGGGGTAACCCAGAAAATATTGAGTTTTGTCCGAAAAACCGAGCCCAAGCTTGTTGAATGCAATATCAACCAGTTGCTTGACGAGGCTGTTTCCGGCGTGAAAGATCAGGAATTCAGGGTTTCGGGCATTAACCTCGAAAAAGAATACGACGAAAACCTGCCCAAAATATATGTGGACCCCGATCTGATGCGGCAGGTTTTTCTCAACCTGCTCAACAATGCCGGCGATGCGGTTGGAGAAGGCGACACCATTTTCCTGAAAACAACCGCCGGCGAAAACTGCGTTAGGATAACTATCGCCGATACCGGCACAGGCATGGCACCGGACCAGATTGAAAAAATTTTCATGCCTTTTTACACGACCAAGGAGGTCGGTAAAGGAACGGGACTGGGCCTTCTGATTTGCCTGAATATCATCGAGGGGTTTGGCGGGCGAATCGAGGTGCAAAGCACACCCGGTGAAGGTTCGGCATTTACGATGGTATTGCCGCTGCCTGGCAGATCCCTGGAAAAACAAGGCGATGGAACCGATAAAAAATCATAACAGGTCAGATTATTCAAAAATCAGTTCAGGTTATGGAGGCAAAGATTAGGTTATGCGGTTATTCGAATCAGCCAACAATTTTCAAAACGGAGGTTTACGGTGACTGAGAACGGTAAACGAAACACGGAGGAAAAGGCAAGGATCCTGCTTGTAGACGATGAAGATCAGTTTCGGACTACTATGGCGAAAAGGCTTACGGCCCGCGGGTATGACGTTATCGACCTGGACAACGGGGAAGACGCCGTAAAAACTGTTCGCCATGAAAACCCGGAAGTGGTCGTGCTGGATCAGAACATGCCCCATTGGGACGGCATCCGGACGCTGCGCGAGTTGAAAAAAATCCGTCCGGAGGTTCAGATCATCATGCTCACCGGTCACGGCAACGTTGAGTCGGCGCGTGTTTCCGGCAAACATGATATTTTTGCCTACATGCAGAAGCCCGCACCCATCGAGGAAATGATCGAAAAGATCGAGGGCGCCCGCCAGGAATACCGGTACGCCATGCTGCGGCAGGAAATCCCACACATTGAAAGGCCGACACTTAAAAACTGGCTCATCGGGGTACAGGGGAGGCGTCCGGGCATCATGATTATCGGACTGCTCCTGTTTGCCATGATGTATTTCATACCCCCCACGGATCGGCTCCTCGAGCTGTTGTCTGCGGAAAAAGGCGGGCCGAAAAACGAGATGATAATGGGGTATGCCGAGTACCGGAACCTAGATGAAGGAATGACACCGTCGGAGCATTACGCCCGGACGGCCCGCATCCGGGCGGATGCGGACCAGGTTACGCAGATTGCCGCCCAGAAGGCCAAGATCATGATCGGCGTGCTCATGGTGGCCGCACTTTTCTGGGCCTCCGGCGCGGTCCCCATCGGGATTGCGGCCTTGCTCGTGGGTGTTCTCATGTACTGGTTCGGGGTGCTCCCGCCCAACGGGGTGGCCAAGGCGTATGCCACGGATGCCGTGTTTTTTATTTTCGGCGTGCTCTCCATGGCAGCGGCCATTGCCAAGACAGGGCTGGATCGGCGCATCGGGATTCTGCTGCTGAAGCCCTCGACCAACCTGTGGCGCCTGGCTGTTATTTTCGCGCCCATGGTGGCCGTGTGCGCCTCGTTTTTGTCGGAGCATGCCATTATCGCGTTTCTTGCGCCCGTATTCATGATGGTCTACATGGGTTCGGTCAAGGCGAGTGGTATTACCCGGGACAAGGCGCTGGTGGTGATGATGATGCTGACGCTCAATTTCGCCTGCAACGTGGGCGGTCCCGGGTCGCCGGCGGCCGGCGGCCGGAACGTCATCATGATCGGCTACCTTGCCGACTACGGCATTAATGTCACCTTCGGCCAGTGGGTCATG
>SLGU01000228.1 GCA_007136525.1 Desulfobacteraceae bacterium
AACCTCCTTGACTTGGTTAGAGTTAAGCGGCCCCTGTTTTACGAAAGCGGGCACAGCACACATTTCCCATGCCACCGGCTTATATTAAGATGAAACTTTAATAGAACTTTTTCCAAATTGCAAGAAATAGAAAGCGAAAAAGTGACAATTTTGATGTTTTTAGCGGTTGGGGTTGCATATGTGAAAAACTAAAAACCCGCCGGAGGGGTGAAGCTGCCGGTGATTTCTTCCAGTTGTTTTGCCATAAACATCGTTGTCCGGTCTTCGAGGTAGGGGCCGATAATCTGTATCCCGGCGGGCATTCCGCCGGGGCAAAGCCCCATGGGCGCAACCGTTGCGGGCAGATAGGCCATGCCTGCAAGACCGGACCAGGCGGAAAGTTCCATGTAAGGGCGTGGAATGCCGTTTACCGGAAAGTGCCGGTCATACATATAGCCGTGATCATGGCGAACGGCCGTCACCGGCGCGGCCGGGCAGAGAAGCACATCGTAGTGCTTGAAAAAATCCGCCCACTGCTGGCGGACGATCTGCCGCAGGGCGTTGTTTTCAACCCATCGTTTATGAAGCTGGGTTGCGCCCCTGAGATGACAGGCCTTGTAAGAACGGTCGTCCGGCCCCAGGCCGGCCGCCTCTTCCATCCATTTGTTAAAGTATTTGTCGGGCGATCCCGCACCGATAACCGCTGCGAGAAAGCCCAGAAACAGTTCCTGATTGACTGCAAGATCGATTTCAGGGTGCGCATCCGTGATTTTCGCACCGGCTGCCGCCAGCCGGTCGATCGTCTGCGACAGCAGGTCCCCGACGCCGGCGTCGACCGGGCAGGCGTTGTCGTCCGGCCACACCGCGATCCTCAGGTCGGCAAGCGATGTCTGCCGGGGCGGCGGCAGCGCGATCTGCCATGCGCGTCTTTCCGGTTTCTCCGGTGCGATCAGGAGGTCCATGGCCAGGGAAATGTCGTCCATGCGCCTGGCCAGGGGGCCGGCGACCAGAAGATCGATCCCTAAAACATATTCACCGGTGAAAATGCCGGGCATGGGCGGGATATGCCCCCGGAGCGGTACGATCCCGTAACTGGGTTTGTGCCCGTATATGCCGCAGAAATGGGCAGGAAGCCTTATGGACCCGGCAATGTCGCTGCCGATCTCGATTCCGGACAGGCCGGCCGCCACGGCAGCGGCCGCACCGCCGGACGAACCGCCCGGCGTTGTGTCTGTATCCCAGGGGTTGTTGCTCTGCCCGTAGACGTCGTTATAGCTCTGAAAATCCCCGCCGAAAAGAGGGACATTGGTTTTTCCGAAGATGACGGCCCCGGCATCGACCAATGACTGCACCACGTCCGCGTTTCTTGACGGTATATGCGCCTTGAGCCGGGGAGACCCGGATGTGCAGGGCATGCCGGCGACTTCAAAGGTGTCCTTGATCGTTACCGGCAGCCCGTGCAGGGGGCCCCATGACTCGTTTTTCGCCCGTGCCGCGTCGGCCTTTTTTGCCCGGGCCCGTGCGGGTTCAGCGTCAATATGCACGATGGCGTTGATCTTCGGGTTCAGGCGCCCGACCCGTTCGAGGTAATGTTCGAGCAGTTCCGTTGCGGATACTTTGCCGTTTTTAATGGCCGCAACCTGGTTTGCCGCTGAATCAAAGACCAGTTCTTTCATTTATGCGCCTCCAGTTCCCTGAAAAATCGATTATCCTTGTAAGTTTACGGCAGCTTGGGATGCCTGACCGTCGATGAAACCGGGTTTTTGAAAATCAGGGTCCGGGTAATCGTAAAACCCGCGACCGGTTTTTACCCCCAGATCGCCCCGGTCGACATACTGCTTCAGGAACAGGGCATTGGCCGCCTGCTGGGGGCTTCCGGTTTTTTTTGCCCAGTAGTCGGTGATTTTGTATACGGTGTCAATGCCGATGCTGTCCATGATGCCGAATGGACCTACCAGGGTATGCATCACCCCCATCCACGAACGGTCAACGTCCGCTACGGAAGCCACGCCTTTTGCCGCAAGGGTTTGTGCCGATTCAAGAAGGGTCATGAGCATGGCGTTAAACACGTAGCCGTTGCTTTCTTTTTTCAGGACGATGGCCACCTGCCCGATTTTTTTTGCAAAGGCTTCGATGAGCGCAAGCGTTTCCGGAGAGGTCCCGGGGTGCGGCATGATGTCAACGATTTTCGTAAACCGGGTGTCATGAAAATGTAGCGCCGCAAAACGGTCCGGCCGGCCCGTGGCCGCTGCGAACATCGAGGGGAGAAGCGAGGACGTATTGGTCGTGAAAATGGTGCGGGCGGGGCAGATTTCATTGAATGCGGCAAATGTTTTTCCCTTGAGGTCCGGATCTTCCGGAATGGATTCGCTGATCAGGTCCGCGTTATTGCCGGCCTTTTCCGGGTCGGTTTCTGTTTTGATCCGTTCAAGGGCTTCCATGGCCTGCGCTTGGGAAATGCGCCCGCCTGCCATGTAAGTTTTCGCCAGCTTTCCCATCCGGTCCATTGCCTTTTCAAGCATTTCCGTGCTGATATCGTAGAGAACGACATCGAGCCCGGATACCGCGCACTGGAATCCGATCTGCTGGCCCATGTTGCCCGAACCGACCACTAAAACGGTATGAATATCTTCAACTTTCAAATCCGGCCTCCTGCACTGTTTTGGTGAATGAAGAAAAGGGCTGCAATGCTTGTGCCGCGACGATCGACAACACATATATAGAATGTTTTCGGCATGAGCGCAAGCAGTGGTTCCGGCAGGAAGCGGCAAACCGGTCAAAAAGAGGCCTGCCGCGTTTTTTTATTGCAATAAATATAAAATTGGATAAAGATGGTCTGAAATTCATGCTTGATTGCAATATCTCTTGTTGGAACATCCGGAAAAAATCAGTGTTATCAGCTTTTGACAGGCTTGTATCCCTTTGAATCGATTGCCTCAAATATGACTGTTATTCCTATGGCATCCAAAAAAGTTGTTAAAATACGGGGTGTTGGCGAGGTATTGCTCGAAAGGAGCCGTCGGGCAAAGCACTTTAACCTGACAATCAAACCGATGAACGTCATCCGGGTGGCGGTCCCCTCCGATGTTTCCTTTATGGATGCGGAGCTTTTTGCCCGGTCCAAGAAGCAGTGGCTGCGAAAGCACCTCGAGAAGATCGAGGTTATGGCCAGGGAAATCGAAGATGCGGTTGCGGTATACCCGGTGGACCGGCGGGCTGCCCGGCAGGTGCTTGTCTGCCGGTTGAACCAGTTGTCGGAAGGGCTTTGCCTGCATTATAACAAGGTTTTTATAAAGTGCCAGAAAACCCGTTGGGGAAGCTGCTCCATGGCCAACAACATCAACCTGAACCTGAACCTGGTCCGCCTGCCCCAGGAGTTGATGGATTATGCCATTATCCACGAACTGGTTCATACGAAGGTTAAAAATCACGGCAGGCGGTTTTGGGAACTGTTGACGCTTTGCCTGCCTGACGCTGAAGCGCTTGACCGGGAACTGGACCGTTATTGGGTATTGCTGGGTGATTTTCCCGGAAACGATTAGAACCCGTCTCAAAATTGTCTTTCGGCTCAATATCTTTGTTGGCGTCGTGTTTCAAATCCTCGAAATACGCGCGTATGTCTCCAGTTTGAAACAAAACGCCGCCGCGATCTTGAACCGAAATCCGAATTTTGAGATGCGTTATAGAAGTCATCTCAAAATTGTCTTTCAGCCCATCCGCCACACAATAGCCCTCCCAATCGACTGCGCACCGCTGCCATGCGGTCTGCTTCGACTTTGTGCTTCCGGCTTTCGATTGCGATCCCGATTTCGATTTCGATTGTCCAAACCACATCATATAGCTATTGGGCCGAAAGGGTATATTACCCGGGGCGCCATTTCAAGGCGGCTGATCGTGTTTTCTATATACGGGGCGTCCGGCATCTCCCGGCGGCCATCGGAGGCAACCATGAACATGGCCTCCAGGACCCCCGGTCCGAAAACTTTTTCCGTCATTTTTGGAATGGTGTCGATAATCATGCGGACACCGCGCTGTTTCAGAAAACGGAGCCTGTCGGGCTGGACTGCGGCGGTGATCACGATTTTCCCTTCGAGCTCATCAATCCCGCAATCACCAATATCCTCAAAGAAACAGGAATGGGGCACGACAAGGATATCGGCATTTTTTATCCCTTTGAAAATGATATGCGTGTTGCACGCGTCCAGAAAAAAGGTTTTGTCCGAGAGCCTTTTCGAACCGAGCTTTTTCGTGAAGGGGTGCACGTATTCCGCATACAGCCTGAGGTCTTCCACTGTATACAGCAATTTTGGAATACCTGCGGACAAGATGGGGTCGCAAAACGTGAAGTTGTCCGTATATTCAAGAAGGTCGGAGGCGAGGTCGGCATCGGTGATGCCGGAGGTGAACACAATGGCCGCCTGGTCAAAAAGATCGTCGCTGACTTGCTGTTCTATCTGATTCAGGGTCCATCTCCGGCATACCGGGAGCAGCGTTCGGCCGGAGAAAACCGGGGTGGAAAAATGATTGCAGATTTCATTGATCTTTTTTTCCTGCCGGTCCTGCAGGCCTGCGGAAATCGTCTCCGATGGAAACCGGATATTTTCCAGGGCAAGAACATCCGCACGGCCGTTCCATTGCTCAAGGGCATCCGCTGCAGCGGCCATGTCGCCGCCGGTTTCAATATGGATGACGTGAAAATCATGCCCGAGGAAGCGTACACGGGAATCGGTATTTTTTTCCCCGTTTTTCAGATTCACCGCGGCGATCGTTTTCATCATTTTTCCCTGTTCAACCACTTAAATGAAACCTGCGCCTTTGAGATACGCCCTGACACGGCTGATATTGGTTATAAACATGCGGGTGCCGGTCATTCGGGTAAAAAGGTCGTCCCTGTTGCCGCATATGGCAGCGAATTCCGGGCCTATGGCAACGGCGGGGTCTTTTGCGGCTTCTGCGTCCGGGTTGTTGGAAATTGATGCGACATAATGGTCCAGGCGTTGCTTGAGCACCTGGAAGTAATCGATGGGGGTTCCGGAAACGGCAGTCGCCGTTTCGGACAATCCGTTTGAAAATTCGAGGATCATGCCCCAGAAACCCTCAAGCAGTTGCTGTTTAAACGGCGAGCCTGCCAGGTGAGCCGAAATGGCCCACCCGGTTGCGACGATTTTCATGACGCCGAGTTCGTATTCCACGGCTGTCCGGTTGACTTCGGCTTCTCCGTGAAGCTTTTCCATCAGCCACTTCACTTCTTCACGATCAATGGCGTAATGGAAAAGATCTTCTTTCGCCTGCCGGATCCGCTCGTCTTCTTGAATGCCTTTTGTCATATTAACCTGCAGGTCGTTCATCCTGACGGCTTCGCAAATACCCATATCCGGGTTGCGTACAATATCTGAAGCATTTCACGCACGGCTCAGTCCGCTCAGTTCTTCAGGATGAAGCGCAACGCAGATATGGGGCTTTTTACGAAGCCGTCAAGGTTCAACGAGATGAGCGATCTGGTTCATGGCCTGCTCCAGGGTGAGCCGGCCCATGTTGAGGACCATGTGATAAGTCTCCGGGTCGTTGAAATTGGTGCAGCCCATTTTTGCATAGACATTTTTTCTGCGCTTCTCACCGCCCAGGACTTCCTGATAGGCTTTGCTGTCGGAAAGGTTGTAGCGCCGCTGCATGAACTTGATGCGCTGCGCCTTGTCCGCCACCAGAAGGAAATGAAAGGTATTTTCCCGTTCCGCGAGGATAAACTGGCTGCCGCGTCCCAGCAGGATGATGTTGTCCTGTCTGGCTAGATCGGTGATCACCTCCTTGAGCTTTTCGGCGTAAATGACCTCGTCGATATAGCCTGAATTCTCACCGGCCAGGCGTTCCATGTAGTGCCTGCTTAACATGGTGGATACAATTTTTGAAAAAAGGCCGCCGGCAATTTCTTCCATTTCCGCAACGGATTCTTTCGTCACCCGGATGCGCTTGGACAGTTCCTGTATCACAGCATCGTCAAGAAACCTGTAATTGAGCTTTTCAGCGACCATCTGACCGAGCGTCCGGCCGCCGGCCCCGAAGTGCCTGGAGATTGTAATCACAGCCATTGTAAACCTCGCATGTAATATGTTTATGGTGCACCGGTTTCACTGTTCAGCGCTTGTCTCAAAATTGACGACTTCGCAAAAAGTCCAATATCTGCGTTACGCGCAATTTCCGAAGAATCTCACGTACGGCTAAGTACGCTCAATTCTTCAAAAATTGCGCAAGCCTTGATCTTGTCACGCCATGGCGTGATTCAAAGTCGTCTGATCTCGACTTTTTACGGGTTCATCAAAATTGTCTTCCAGTCCAATCTCTTTGCTGGCGCTTTATGTTGAGATGATTCTCATGTCTTTTTATTAAGGTGCCTATGGAAAAAAATAAACATAAAAGCAGCCGCTTTCATATGAAATGCACAAAAAAGTGCTAAAAATCGGTTGAAGTGAGTCCAACCACGTCGTCATAGGCTACTGTCAGGATGCAGACATTTACTGCAGTGGCCGGTATGAGCCCGACGATCAATAGAAGGGCCCCGGCCACTTCGAATACAAGCAAGGCTGCGGCCAGAATGAAAAAAGACACCCAGTTTCGGGCGATGATTTTCCGGCTTGCCTCCATGGCCTGCCAGGGTTTCATGCCGCGGTCGATGACCAGCAAGCCGGCAAACAGATAAGCTACGGCGCAATACACGCTCAAGGCGAGCAGCGCCAGCGCGACCAGGCTGTATCCAAATGACTGGAAATTGATGGTGAGCAGATAAGCGGCAAACAGCGGGACGCCAATGATTGCATGAATCATGATGCCGGCAAGCGACAAGGGCGCAAAGTAGTCAAAACCCTTGAAAAAATCACGAAATTCCGTCTCCCGCCCTTTCATTTTTTTTGCGGCGGCGATAAAGATTCCCAAGAGAAAGGGGAACAGGAATACCGCCCCGATGAACACCGCCGTGACCGGTCCGATGGCCCCTGTGGTACGGGGCATGATGTCAACCAGGATATTGAACCCCACCACAATTGCCGCGTATATCAGGAAATGCCCGGGGTTGGTCAGAAAAAGCCGCCAGCCAAGGACAATATACTGCTTGGTGCGGACGGTATACCCCCCGCCGGTCAACCGGTCGATGTCTTTCGGGTTGAACAGCGCTTCGGTGTCTTCGGCCTGCCCGGTCTCACCAATGTTTTTTTGCGTATCGCTCATAGTCTGTTTCCGTTTCAGTTCAGTGCGGAGGCCCTTCGTGCATAAGAATCCGGTTTCGGGGATAAATCCGTTTTACCCGCATTGCTTTTTGATGATTATTTACCGGAAAAAAGAAAACAAGCTACCGTAAATGGCCTTTTCAGGTCAACCCCATAATTTTAAATACACCGTCCATCTGTTTCAGGGCGGTCATGGCGCGGCTGTGGTCCGCAGATGACAAACCGCGCTCTGCCATCTGTTTTTCAATGGCCAGTAGGGATTGAAACACCTGGTCGAATGCGCCCTTGACGTCAAGGTTGTCATCCATCCGCTCCTGGAAAGCCGCTGTCATGTTCGAAACGATATTGGAAGCTTCTCTATCGGCGCCCTTTGATAACCGCCGGTTGTTTTTCAGGCGGCCGACAAGTTCCCTGAAGGTGTCTATTTTCCCCCTCGCAAGGTAGAGCGATTCGATGTTCAGGTCGATTTGCTGCCGGTAATGCCCGTATATCAGAAAAAACCGGATGTGACGAGGCTTGAAGCCCATATCCAGCAAATCTTTGACATGTACGATATTGCCCAGGCTTTTGGACATTTTTTTCTTTCCGGACAGCACGTGTTCGCAATGGAGCCAGTATGCCGAAAGCTTCTGCCCCGAGACCGCTTCAACCACGGCAATATTGTAGTCATGATGCCGATACAGGTTGTCCACGCCGCCGCACCAGATATCGATGGTATATCCAAGATGCCGGGTGACAATAGCCGGGTCCTGGATGTTCCATGCGGGCCGGCCATCGCCCAGCGGCGTCCGCCAGTAAAGGTTTCCGTCTTCTGTCCGGCGTCCCTTCCAGAGGATGAAATCACCCCTGTTCCATCGCTTGCCGGGATAGGTATCCTTTCGAAAGCGTACTTTTTGCTTTGGCCAGCGGCTGATATCCAGTCTGAAAAGTTTTCCGAAGCCCTTGAAAGTGAGGGGATCAAAAAAAATATCCGGGCCGTGGCGATAGGCATGCCCCTTTTCCATCAGTTTTTCGATCAGGAAGACGGCCTGGTCCACACAGGTGGAAGACCGCGGAATCAAATCGGGCAGCGCAATGTCAAGCAGCCGGCAGTCCGAAAGAAACCGCTGCTCGGCCGGTTTGGTCACTTTTGCCGGATCAATTCCGTCCATAGCCGCCTTTTGAATGGCCTTGTCTTCGACATCTGTAAAGTTGATCACCCTTCGAACGGTATACCCTTTGTATTCAAGGTAGCGCTGAAGAACGTCCTCGAACAGAAATGTACGGTAATTGCCGATGTGGGGCCATGCGTAAACGGACGGCCCGCAGGTGAACATCTTGACTGTTTTCCCATTCTCGCGGGGATTAAAGGCTTCTTTCCGGCGGGTCAGGGTATTGTATAAACTAAGTCCGGTTGTCATGAACCGTTCTCCTTGATCGTGCATTGATTAGAACCCCTCATCCATCGGTTACATTTCCAAAGCGGCGGTGATGGGATTACCCTTCGCAACTGTGAGTCCCCGGGGCATCTCCATGGCTCGATACGCCGCACCCTGCAAACTCGCCCCGCCGGTGGCGGGGCTCAAACAATGCAGGGTGCCTGGCTTATCTTCGCCAGGAGCTGCCGCCGGGGCCTCCCAATGTTGCGCCGGGCAATCCCATCCCCGCC
>SLGU01000084.1 GCA_007136525.1 Desulfobacteraceae bacterium
AGAATTGAGCGTACTTAGCCGTACGTGAGATTCTTCAAAGATTGCTCGCAACGCAGGTATTGGACTTTTACGAAGCCGCCAAAGTTGATGAACCCGTAAAAAGTCTGGATCAGACGACTTTGAAAAAAGTCCAAGATCAAGGCTTGCGCAATTTTTGATGAATTGAGTCACGCCTTTGGCGTGATGAGATTCTTCGGAAATTGCGCGCAACGCAGATATTGGGCTTTTTGCGAAGTCGTCAAAGTTACGTCTCGAAACAAAACAGGGAAAGGCGGGCAAGGGATATCAATGATCAAACTCGATTTTGAAAAAACAGGCGGCTTGATTCCCGTGATCGTAGCAGATTACGAAAGCGGGGATGTTCTCATGCTCGCATACATGAACCCGGCTGCATGGGAAAACACCTTAAAAACCGGGAAAGCAACTTATTACAGCAGATCACGGCACAAGCTGTGGGTCAAGGGCGAAACATCCGGGCATACCCAGGCGGTCAGGGAAATCCGGATCGACTGCGACCGGGATACCCTGTTGCTGAAAGTCGATCAGGCTGGCGGTGCAGCTTGCCACAAGGGATACAGGTCCTGTTTTCATACCAAAGTGGACAATGGATCTGAAACTATTGTTGAAGAAAAGCTGTTTAATCCCGAAGAGGTATACGGAAATGAATGATATACTCAAGCTGGGCATTCCCAAAGGGAGCCTGCAAAAAGCTACGATCGAGCTGTTCAAGCGTTCAGGGTGGAAAATCAACGTTAACGGGCGCAGCTATTTTCCTGAAATCAACGATGAAACCATCCATTGCACCTTGTGCCGCGCACAGGAAATGGGCGTTTATGTTCAAAACGGCACCCTGGATGCAGGGCTTACCGGCAAGGACTGGATCGCCGAATACAACTCGGATGTTCATGTCGTCACGGATCTTGTCTATTCAAAGGTGAGTGCGCGTCCCGCACGCTGGGTTATTGCCGTGGCCAGCGATTCACCCTTCAGGACGCTTGAGGACCTGGCAGGGAAAAAAGTTGCGACCGAGCTGGTCAATTACACGAAACGGTATTTCTCCGAAAGGCATATCGACGTCAGCATTGAGTATTCATGGGGGGCTACCGAAGCAAAGGTGGTATCCGGGCTTGCCGATGCCATCGTGGAAATCACGGAAACAGAAAGCACCATCCGGGCCCACGGGCTCCGGATCATCCATGAGATGATGCAGACCAACACGCAGTTGATCGCCAACCACAAAGGGTGGGAAAATCCGGCAAAACGAAAAAAAATCGAGCAGATCGCCCTGCTTCTGAAAGGCGCCCTGGTTGCGGAAAAACTTGTCGGCATCAAGATGAACGTTCCGGAGGACCGGCTTGAAACAATCGTTAAGCTGGTACCGTCCCTGAATGCCCCCACCGTGGCGAAGCTTTACCAGACCAGATGGTATTCACTGGAATCCGTCATCAGTTCGGACACGGTGCGGGACCTGATACCGGTGCTGCTTGAAAACGGTGCAGAGGGAATCATTGAATATCCCCTGAACAAGGTTGTTTGACAGGTCGCATACCAGGGGGGCGGGCCCGCAGGCAGAGGGGCGCGACCGGAGACAAAATTTATATCAAAACTTATATATAAGGATGCTGCCGCAAGGTGATTATAAAATCCGCCATATTTGTCACAAGCGCTGTAAAACAGCCGCAATACCCGGAAACGGACAGGCCTGAAATTGCCTTTGCAGGCCGGTCCAATGTCGGTAAATCCTCGTTGATCAACACTCTTCTCAACCGCAAAAACCTGGTCAAAACAAGCTCGACGCCCGGCAAAACACGGCTGATCAATTTTTTTTCCATCAATGATCGCTTTTTATTCGTTGATCTGCCGGGCTACGGGTACGCCAGGGTCTCCAAGCAAGAGCGGGCGCAATGGGGCCCGATGGTGGAATCCTACCTCACCGGGAGAAAGAACCTCAAAGGCCTTGCCATTCTCCAGGACATCCGCCGGGAGCCCGGGGTAGAAGAAAAAGCCCTGGCGAATTTTCTGGATACCATCGGTCTGCCGTTTTTCTTTATCATCACAAAGGCGGACAAGCTGTCTAAAAACAAGCAGACAGCGCGCTTGTCGCAAATCCGAAAGCATTTCCCCCCGTCGGAAGACGGGTTTATCCTGTTTTCCGCAAAAACAACCCTTGGCAAGGACCGGGCATGGCGGCAAATTCTGCAGATGCTGGGACTCCCTGAAGATGATCCCGCCAAATGAACCCGCAAAAGCGGGTTGCACTGAAAACAAAGGAAACGCCATGAACGACCGCAGCCAAAAAGATTCCTCTTCCGGTTTCAGGTCCCATTTCAGTTCAGGGTTCGCCGCCATTGCAGGCGCTCCGAATGTCGGCAAGTCAACGCTGCTCAACCGCTTAATCGGCGAGAAAATCTCCATTATCTCAAGCAAACCGCAAACCACGAGAAACCGGATCATGGGCGTCATGCACGGGGATAACCACCAGATTGTTTTTCTCGACACGCCCGGGGTTCATGCATCCGACAAGACCTTTAACCGCAAAATCGTTCAGGTTGCACTCACCGCCATTAACGAAGTGGACCTTGTGCTGGTGGTCATCGATGCATCCAGCCCGGAAGACCGCTCCGAATCGATGATCATCGAGAAGCTGAAAAAACGCCCAAAAACGCCTGCCGTCCTCGCCATCAACAAAATCGACCGGGTGGAAAAAACAAAACTGCTTAAAATAATAGATAAATGGTCTGATATCGGCCTTTCTTTTGCTGATATTGTGCCCATTTCCGCCTTGCTTGGCACCCAGGTGCCCCAACTTGTCGAATCCATGGTCAAACTGCTGCCGGAGGGCCCGCCGTTTTTCCCTGAAGACGCCTTGACCGACATGCCGGAGCGGTTTATTGTGTGCGAAATGATCCGGGAAAAAATTTTTGAAAACACCGGCCAGGAGGTCCCCTACGGAACGGCGGTCACTATCGAGGATTTTTCGGAAGACACGGGCATCATACGGATTCATGCGGCCATTCACGTGGAACGGGATTCTCAGAAAGGCATCATCATCGGGAAAAACGGTGCAATGTTGAAAACAATCGGAACGCAGGCGCGAATGGATATTGAACACCTGCTGGGCGCAAAGGTGTTTCTCAAGCTGTTCGTCCGGGTCGAAAAAAACTGGAGCCGCAATCCCCGGGCTATAAGAAAGCTCGGTTACTGATGATCCTGTCCTATCATCCTTGTTATACGGCGGATGAAAACCGGCTTTGCGCGGGGCGCGAACCGGATGATACGGATATGGCAGCCATGGAACAGGCGGATGCCGTCATTCTACCCCAGGGATGCTTCCGGCCGCTTTTTGAAATGGCCCAGGCAAACTGCAGCCATGTTTTCCCTGATTACACCTGTCGCTTCCGGTATACCGGAAAAACCGGCCAGGCGGAATTGTTCCGGAAGTGCGGCGCGCCCCATCCCGAAACCCTCTCTTTTGCATCCATTGCTGATTTCCATGATCGCTTCGGGAAGACAAAACCGGTATCCCCTTTTGGCTATCCCTTTGTTTTCAAGTTTTCCTGGTCCGGGGAAGGGGACAACGTGTATCTCGTCAGGTGTCCGGAGGCGTTTGAAAGCCTGGCCGCTAAAGCGGTGTCCTATGAACGCACGGGGCAGAAGGGATTCTTGATTCAACGCCACATTGAAACCGGTGGGCGGTCTTTGCGCGTGGTCGTTATCAGCGATACCTGCCGATCATATTGGCGAATACAGCCGGATGCGGCCCGGTTCGGCTCACAAACCGCCCAGGGCGCCCGGATCGATCATGATTCTGACAGGGATTTGCAGCATCGGGCAAAATCAGAGGTGATGATGTTCTGCCGGAAGACGGGCATAAACCTGGCCGGCTTTGACATCCTTTTTGATTCCGACGCCGCCGATTATTTCCCGCTGTTTCTGGAAGTCAATTACTATTTCGGCAGGCGGGGACTGGGCGGATCCGAGGCTTTTTACAGGCTGCTCGCCAGTGAAATTGACCGATGGCTGTCCGGGCTCGACCTGTAGTTCCAAGATTCAGGCGCACTAGGCCCAATGATATCCCGTCCAGGCGGGATCAACCGCTTTTCTGAAAAATACGCCTTAAGAAAGCAATGTCATACGTACCCGAAGAAGAGGAACTGCGAAGGGAAAAATACAGGGCCCGGGAAATCAGGGCTTCCCAGTGGTGGAAACGACGCTGTGCCAAGGGCGTTTGCCATTATTGCGGACGCCGGTTTTCCCCGCACCAACTGACCATGGATCACGTGGTCCCCCTGTCCCGGGGGGGAAAGAGCGTCAAGGGAAACGTGGTGCCGTGCTGCAAAGAATGCAACACGGCCAAAAAGACGATGCTGCCCATGGAATGGGAGGCGTATATAGGGGGTTTAGACGCCTGATTCAAAAACCGCCCAGGGGCCTTAAAAACGTATATTTAGCAGGATCCACAACCATCTTTTCAAATGCCATTCCCGTGTTTTTACCAAGGGCTGAAAAAGGAATGGAAGCGGCGAAAAACACGATGCCGGTTGCCAATGCTGCAAACCCGACCGGGCGGGCGATTGAAAAATCAACTATCATGGCTGCAGGATCTATCACCCTTGCTTCCGTCATTGCCCTGCCTACCTCATTGCCCAGTGCAAGGGCGCCGGTAGAAACAACGAGCAACGCAGCAACCGATATGACAATGAAGACTTTTTTCATTGTTGGATATCCCATTTTTTTCCTCCTTTTGCTTCCTTCCCGGGGACGCACATTTTTTAGATAACAGACAAATAACCCTG
Source organism: Desulfobacteraceae bacterium (assembly GCA_007136525.1). The sequence continues at coordinate 4,797 of SLGU01000084.1, forward strand.
CCCTGCGGCTTGACATGAAAGACGGATCACATATAAACTGTGTTTGCCTTGTTTATAACTGATATAGTAGTATGATATTCACGTATCGTCAATTCATTTTATAACATTCATTTTATAACCGGGACGCTTTTGTTTGTTCAACGGGATGTGGAATGGACCTGCCCTGTGACTGCATGCGATGCAGCAGAAACAACAACATCGGATTTATCGCCACCAGGATTGCCGGAACCGACGGCGTTTCCCTGGAAACCATGAAATGGGCCGAAGTTTTTGAAAACGACGGGTTCAACTGTTTTTATTTTGCCGGAGAACTGGAAACCCCGGCTGAAAAAAGCTACCTGTCGAAAAAGTCCCATTTCACCCACCATGAAATCGTTGATATTTACAGGCGCAGTTTTGATGCGCGCCACAGAAGCCGGTCGACCACACTGAAAATCATGGCGGTCAAAGAAGAAATAAAGGACCATCTCTACGATTTCATCAACCGGTTCCGGATCAACCTGCTGGTTGCCGAAAATGCATTAACCATCCCGCTCAACGTGCCCCTGGGGCTCGCTATTACGGAAGTGGCGTCCGAAACCGGCATTATCATGATTGCCCATCATCACGACTTTTACTGGGAGCGATCCCGATTCATGACCAATGCCATATGGGAATACCTGGATATGGCGTTTCCCCCTCACCTGTCCCGGATCCATCACGTGGTCATCAGTTCGGCCGGGGACAGCCAGTTGGGATTCCGCAAAGGCTGCTCCTCAACGACCATTCCAAACGTCATGGACTTTGAAAACCCGCCGGAACCGCCCGATGATTATGCCGCAGACGTTAGAGAAAGCTTCGGCATCGCCGATGATGAATATTTTATCCTGCAGCCCACCCGCGTCATCGCACGAAAGGGGATCGAACATGCCATTGAACTTGTGAACCGCCTTGGCCTTAAGGCAAAACTGATCATCTCCCACGCATCCGGTGACGAAGGGCATGCATACGAACGGCGGATACAGGAATATTCGGCTATGCTCAACGTGAATACGATTTTCGTATCGAAAATGATCAATGAAAAACGCGGGCGCACCAGAAGCGGCAGGAAAATCTACACATTAAATGATATTTATCCCCATGCCGACCTGGTCACCTACCCGTCTTCCTTCGAAGGTTTCGGCAACGCCTTTCTGGAGGCCCTGTATTTCAGGAAACCGATCGTGGTCAACTCCTATTCCATCTATTCGACGGACATCAAGCCAAAAGGCTTTGACGTCATCGAGATTGACGGTTTCGTGGATAAAAACGCCATCGCCAAAACCCGGAAGGTCCTCAAGGACCCGGTTTACCGGCAGCACATGGCCGAGCACAATTTTGAAACAGCCCGGCGGTTTTACTCCTACACGGTTCTAAAGCAGAAACTCCGCGGCGTAATGACCGAAATATCCCCCTGCGCACGCTACCAGAATGGAAACGGATAACATGCTCAGGGAAATTTTCATCAAGAATTTTGCCATCATCGATGAACTTCGAATCGATTTTCCGGGGGGACTGACCATTTTAAGCGGTGAAACCGGTGCGGGCAAATCCATCATCATATCAGCGCTTAACATCCTGCTGGGCGGCAGGGCCGATGCCGGCATGATCCGGACAGGCGCCGATTCGGCGGAGCTGGAAGCGCTCTTCGACATCGATCCCGAAAGCATAGCCGCAAAAATGCTTGAAGAACAAGGCTATACAGACAACTCCCAATTGCTGATACGCCGGATATTGTCTGCAGAAAACCGCCATCGGGTGTATATCAACGGGCGCATGGCCACCATGACGGCGCTTTCATCCATCACGGAAAACATCGCCGGCATCTCCGGGCAGCATGAACACCTGAGACTGTTGAAGGAATCCGAACACCTAAAAATTTTAGACACTTTCGGGGGACTGAACGAACTGCGCGCAGCGCTTCAGGGCTGCCGCGCAAAAATAATACCTGAAATTGAAAACCTGAATAAGCTCCGCCAGACTCAGAAAAACCAGGCTGAGCAAATCGAGCGCCTGACATTCGAAAAAAATGAAATCGAGGATGCCGCCCCGGAACAAGGCGAAGACGATGCCCTTAACCGGGAGTTGTTGCGGCTGAAAAACGCCCAGACCCTCTACGAGAGTGTCGGCGGCGGCGTGGAAGCCCTCTATGAAGGGGAAGGCGCTATTTCAGACCGGCTCGCCAGCGTCCGGCAAGACATTGAAAAGGCAGCCGCCATTGACCCAACGCTAACGGATGCCGCTCATGCCATAGATGAGGCAATGTACCGGGTTCAGGATATCGTCCACCAACTGCGGTCTTACCTCGATACCGTGCTATTCGACCCGGCACGCGCAGAGAATATTGAAGAACGGGTGCATATTTTAAACCGCCTTAAACGGAAATACGGGCCAACCCTCGAAGACGTTCTTGACCGGCGCGACCGTATCGAACAGGAACTGGACGGCACGCTGAATCTTTCAGAACGCATCCGCGCCGCTGAGGCATCCCTGGACGGGCTTCATGAACAGCTTGTCGGGCTTTCCCGCAAGCTCGGGAAAAAACGCCGCACGGCAGCCGGCGTCCTTTCAGAAAAAATGGAAGCCGAGCTGCGCTCTTTGAATATGCCGGATACGCGCTTCGAGGTGGTTTTCCGGGCTGTCGAAGCCCGGCCGGATGCCCCTTCTTATCTGTGTGACAACGGCAGCGCCATTACCGAATACGGGACTGAACAGCCGGTTTTCATGATCTCCCCGAATATCGGTGAAGCGGTCAAGCCCCTTTCCAAAATCGCTTCCGGGGGGGAACTTTCCCGGGTTATCCTGGCCCTGAAAGCCATACTTTCGGACTCCGAACCTGTGGAAACCATGATCTTCGATGAGGTTGATGCGGGAATCGGCGGAAAAACCGCCGCGGTCGTCGGGAAAAAACTTGCGGGGCTCGCAGCGTCAAACCAGGTGATCTGCATTACCCACCTGGCACAGATTGCCAGGTTCGGCCATCATCATCTCAGGATTGAAAAGAACGTTGAAGGCGGCCGCACCGCCACCCGGGTTACAGCGCTTGATGACTCCGCACGGATAGAGGAAACAGCCCGGATGATCGGTGGCCGGAGGATTACGGAAGCAAGCCGTGCGCATGCGGCGGAGCTTCTTGAAAGCACAGGCAGAAGCTCCTGATATTTTAGAATGAAAGTCCTGTCTCCACAAAAGGCCCGGAAAACGTGAAATCCATCAGAAGACCGCCCTTGTCAATATCATAGCCATCGTAGCGGTAACCGCCTGATACAAATACCGGTCCGAAAGCGGTTGCCTTTACCCGGCCAAGAAGGCTGTATGAACTGTCACTCCTGTAAGTCAGTCCCCTGGCTTCCGCCTCAAAAGAAAACCGGTCCACGGGCTGAAACTGGGCGCCCAGATAAACCTGCGGAATCACGATGCTCATGGCTTCCGTTTCAGATAAAGCCCCCTGTGAAACCGTGCTTTCAGCATCAATATATCGGAAATTAAGTCCTGCATCGACATTGAAACGGTTCAGGGTGGCGGCCCGCAGGAAGGGAACAGCATAGAACAGTCCAAAATCATACTGGTTGAGTTTCAACTCCGTATCCAGGGCGCCCGAAAATGTTTCACCACCATACTGGAAACTGCTGGTTGTCCTTTCATTGAACTTCATGGGACTGGCCATGACGTATGCATTGGGAATCAGCAGGGGCATATCGACCTTGAGACGGCCGAGTAATTCGGTTTCCCTGCTGAAGGAAAAATCATCCCTCAGGTCCAGAAAATCGTCGTCACTGGCTGTCCTGAGGGTGCCGCTCGGGGAAGGCCACCAGACGCCCACCGCACCTTCAATGCCGAACATGGGCAGACCCTTGGCGGGCAAGGGCACGGCAAGCCCAAGCAAAAGGCATATGATAAGCAGTCTGATTCTAAGCATTTACCCCCCGTACGGGCTTTTTGCCCGACGTGCATTCCCGGCCTTCATGGTCGATG
>SLGU01000083.1 GCA_007136525.1 Desulfobacteraceae bacterium
TTTTCCGGACGGACACGAAATAACACCCGGTTTCAAAGGAGATCTATTCATGCGGAAAATCAAGTACGTATTGTGGTTGATTATCGTTGTTTTGCTCGCGGCGTTTATATATCAGAACAATGAGTACTTCATGGACAGGCAAAGCATTTTCGTCAACCTGGGTTTTGATGAAAAAACATCCCCGGAGCTCCCCAACCTGCTCTATTTTGTGGTTGTCTTTCTTGTCGGGTTTATTTTGTCTTTTGTGATGAACTTCTCCGACAGGTGGAAAAAGCGTAAAACCATCAAGCAGCTGAATCAGCAGGTGGATTCGGGCAAAAAGCGGATCGATGAACTGGAAGCCAAGCTGATGGCCGCTCCGGGATCCGGGTACGGCAGCGCGGACAGGTATGGCGGCGGCGACAGGGAGGAAGCCGTGTCCGGTGGTGATCCTTCCCGAGCATGATAACCTTTGCAGCAGACCATTCGAAATACCGGGTGCCGCTATAAATGACGGCTTCGTAAAAAACCCAATATCTGCGTTGCGAGCAATCTTTGAAGAATCTCAGGTACGCATAAGTACTATCAATTCTCCAAAAATTGCTCGCGCCTGGATCTTGACCTTTTTACAAAGCCGTCTGAAAACGACTTTACGAGTCCATCATAAATGGGTGATACAAAAGACGTCTTGAAGCCAGCATCGAAAACAACCCCGATGATGAGGCAATACCTGGATATCAAGGAAGCCTATGCCGACTGTATTCTTTTTTACCGGATGGGCGATTTTTACGAGATGTTTTATGAAGATGCGAAGGTTGCCGCCCGCGAGTTGGAAATTGCCCTGACGGCAAGAAACAAGAATGAATCGTCGCCGGTGCCCATGTGCGGCGTGCCCGTGAAAGCCGCTGAAACGTATATCGGGCGGCTGATTGAAAAAGGCTTCCGGGTTGCCGTGTGCGAACAGACGGAAAGCCCGTCCGCTTCAAAAGGGCTTGTCAACAGGGAAGTCGTTCGCGTGGTGACGCCCGGAATGGTGCTCAACAATGAACTGCTTGACGCGCGGTCCAACAACTATATCCTTTCGATTTTTCATGATGGCCGGAATTGCGGCCTTTCGTGCCTTGATTTGTCAACGGGCACATTCCGGTTAACCCAGGCCCCGGACGCCGGGATGCTACTGGATGAAGCCCGCCGTATCGCCCCAAGCGAAGTTCTGCTTCCTGCATCTGCAAAAGAAAACCCCCATTATGGCCCCTTTTTCGAGTCCTTCCCTGACATGAACCCGCAATACATCGCCGATGACCACTTTGCTCATTCGCCGGCGCGCCGGAAAATCATGGATCAGTTTAAAACCCGAAGGCTTGACGGCTTCGGGTGTGAAGGCCTTGAAGCGGGTGTCAGCGCCGCTGGCGCGCTTCTGAGTTATATAGAAGATACCCAGAAGCGCAAACTGGTTCATCTCAGGCCGCCCGAAACCTACAGCCTTGAAAATTATCTGCTCATTGACGAGATCACCTGCCGGAACCTGGAACTGGTGAAGGCCCTGCAGTCCCAGGGGCGCAAGAATTCGCTTCTGGACGTCATGGACATGACGATGACCGCCATGGGCGGCAGGCGTTTCGTTCAATGGCTCCGATACCCCCTCATGGACCCGGCCGCCATCACGGCCAGGCTGGATGCGGTCGGGACGATGACCGCACACGGCCATGAAAGGAAAAACGTCCGCACTGCACTCAAGGCCATATCCGACCTGGAGCGACTTTCGGGGCGGATCGCCATGGGTCAGGCCAGCGCCCGGGACCTTGTATCGCTTTGCCGGTCCATTCGCCGGCTGCCTGAAATCGTGGCGGCCCTTAAGGATTTTGATGGCTTGTTACAGGCGGATGCCATACAATTTGAAGCGATCGATGCCCTTGCCGATGAAATTGAAAAAGCGATTGTGGACGACCCGCCCCATACCGTTACCGAAGGCTTCATGATCCGTTACGGCTATGACCGGCAGCTCGATGAACTCATTGGTATCGCCAGGGACGGGAAAGCCTTTATTGCCCGCATCGAGGCCAGGGAGAAAGCGCGCACCGGGATCAATTCGCTCAAGGTGCGATACAACAGGGTTTTCGGGTATTATATCGAGGTGTCCAAAACACACTTGCCGTCCGTGCCGGATGACTATGTGCGCAAGCAGACCCTTGTCAATGCCGAACGATATATAACCGAAGAGCTGAAGGATTTTGAAACAAAGGTGCTGACGGCCCAGGAGCGGCGCGCCGCCATGGAGTATGAGATTTTTCAGCAGTTGCGGGCAGCGGTCATGGATAAGAGCGTCCATGTTCAGGAGGCGGCTGAATACATCGCGCAGGTGGACGTATTGACAGCCCTTGCCGAACTGGCCGAAAAAAATGTCTACTGCCGTCCGAAGATCAACACGCGGGGCATTCTCCACATCGAGAACGGCCGCCATCCGGTTGTGGAAAAGCTGACCCCCGGCGGGCGATTCATCCCCAACAGCATCACCATGGATAACACCCATAACCAGGTGCTCATCATTACCGGGCCCAATATGGCCGGGAAATCGACGGTTCTCCGCCAGGTGGCGATCATGGTGATCATGGCCCAGATGGGCGCATTCATTCCGGCCACAAGCGCGGATATCTGTGTCACCGACCGGATATTTACGCGCGTGGGCGCCCTGGACAATCTTTCCATGGGGAAAAGCACGTTTCTGGTTGAAATGGAGGAAACCGCCAATATCGTAAACAATGCCGGTCCTGACAGCCTGGTGGTAATGGATGAAATCGGCAGGGGAACGTCTACTTATGACGGGCTGAGCATTGCCCGCGCGGTTGCCGAATACCTGCATGATCTGCGCGGCACCGGCGTTAAATCGCTTTTTGCGACCCATTACCATGAATTGACGGAACTGGAAGAAACCCATTCCCGTGTCAAAAATTACAATATTGCGGTCAGGCAGGTGAATGACGAGATTATTTTTCTCCATCAACTCGAGAAAGGCGCCACAAACAGGAGCTACGGCATACAAGTGGCGCGTCTTGCCGGGATGCCGGACGCGGTTATCCGGCGCGCCCGAAAAGTGCTGGCGGGTATCGAGGCCGTTTCCGGGAACACCGGCAATGGAAAGGAGACAAGCAGCATGGCCACGGAACCGGAGAACTACAGGCAGTTGACGCTTTTTCGCAGGCCTGAAGAAGTGGTGGCCGAGCTGCTGATGCAGATCGATATTGATCGGATGACCCCTTTGGAGGCCATCAGCTACCTGGACATGCTGCAGAAAGAAATCCGGGCGGCCGGCTCTACTTCTCCCGGGCGGAAACGGCGCAATGGATAATGACCGTGCATGCGAAAAACCGTGAGGGTCCCGAAAACAGGGATACAGGAAAGATATTTTCCGTATGACAAAAAAAACCGTTTTTTCAGCAATCCTTATCTGTGCGGTCCTGATCCTCTGCGCGTGCGCCACCACCGGGGCCTCCCCCGAGCAGCGCTATTTCGAGGCGGAAGCGTGCTACAAACAACTCTCGGAAGATATTGAAAAGCAGAAATACCGCAGCTACTGGCTGAACTGCATCCGGCAGTTCGAATCGGTGACCCGTGCGGAGCCCGACGGATCGTGGGCCGCGGCAGGGCTCTACATGGCCGGTCGTTTGTATGGCGAACTCCACGCCCTTTCCCACAAACCCGCCGATTCGCATAATGCCCGCTCATTGCTCGAAAAGGTCCGGACAGGCTATCCCCACAGCGCTTACAGCCAGCGCGCCGCGGCTGATCTGAAAGGCATGGCGGAGAAAAGCCGGGGCCCGGACCCGGCTGAGAAAGCGAAAAACCAATATTTCGCAGCCGAATCCATGTATAAGGACCTGAAGCGGTCCCCGGAAAAGCAGAAGTACCGGTCTTACTGGCTTGAAACGATCCGTGAATTCGAAACGGCAATCGAGATCGACCCCAAAGGTCCGTGGGCGGCGGCCGGCTTGTTCCGGACGGGGGAGCTATACCGGGAGCTTTACAGCCATTCCTACAGCCCTGCAGATGAAATGAAAGCCGAGCAGATCTTCAGGGAAGTTGTCCGGCGTTACCCGGACAGTGTCTACAGCCAACGCGCGGAAGTCTCCATAAGAAGCCGGTCCTCTCCGGATGACCCCATTGCCCGGCTCACGGGGGTTGAGACGACATCCGGAACGGTGGTGGCGCCCGGGGAAAAGCCGGACAAGAACCCTTTATCGGGTGATCCCACAACGGTAACCGGGATCCGCTACTGGTCCAACCCGGATTACACCCGGATTGTCATTGATGCCAACCAGGAAACGGATTATATCAGCCATTTTCTGAAAAAAGACCCGGCCATCAATCTGCATCATGAACGGCTGTACGTGGATCTTGAAAAAAGCCGGCTTTCCGAGTCCATACAGCGCAGGATGAGCATCGATGACACCCATTTGAAGGATGTGCGGGCGGGGCAGTTTACGCCGGATACGGTCCGGGTGGTCGTGGATATCAAATCGTTTGAGGATTACAATGTATTCGCCCTGAAAAATCCATTCCGGATCGTGATCGACGTGCGCGGCAAGGCGGAGGAAAAAGCGCCGCCGGCACCGTCAACTGAAACGTATTTTACCGGCGAGATCGAAGGCGAAACGGATTCTGCATCTCTCGTCCGTCAGTTGGCACTGGGTGTGCGGCGGGTGGTGATCGATCCCGGCCACGGCGGCAGGGATTACGGCGCCCCCGGCGCCATACCCGGCGTCCATGAAAAAGATGTCGTGCTGGCAATTTCAAAAAGGCTGGCTGAAAAAATCAGAAGGGATCTTGGCCTGGAGGTCATCATGACCCGGACAACGGACACGTACCTCACCCTGGAGGAGCGCACGGCCATAGCCAACACGCACAGGGCGGATCTGTTCATATCCATTCATGCCAATGCATCGAGAAACAGAAATGCCCACGGCATTGAAACTTTCTTTTTGAACCTGACCACGGATAACGAATCCATTGCCGTAGCGGCAAGGGAAAATGCCACGTCAGAGAAAAACATCAGTGAATTGCAGGAAATACTCAACGACCTCATGCGAAACGCCAAGATCAACGAGTCCAGCCGGTTGGCGACTTATGTCCAGCGGTCGATGTACACCAATGTTTCCGCCCAATATAACCCCACGGTGAACAGGGGGGTCAAGTACGCGCCGTTTTATGTCCTGCTCGGCGCCCATATGCCCTCGATTCTTGTGGAAGCCGGTTTTATCAGCAACCCGCGTGAGTGCCGTCGGCTCACCGACCCGGAATATCAGAAGGCCCTTTGCAACGGCATTGTTGAAGGGATACGGTCTTTTATCAATGAAACCAAGCCATCGGCAATGGTCTCCACCGAAAAAAACAGCTGACAAAAAGCCGCTTCAAATTCTCAGATCCGGTTCGATGGGGTTTTGAACCGGCACCTGCTATCATAACGCAAACAGATAAGGAATGAAGATGGGTATTGATTCAATTTCCGTCCTGGATGGACGGTATCGGCATTATACGGACGCCCTGGGTGAGATTTTTTCGGAGTACGGGCTCATCAAGAGCAGGATCTACGTTGAAACACAGTGGCTCAAGTTTCTTCTGTATGAACTGAAACTCGACCATTGTGATGACAGTCTGCTGGCGTTTCTTGACCGTATCCATGAAACATTTGATCCTGAATGCGCCCTGGCGGTCAAAGCCATAGAAGCCGAGACCAACCACGATGTAAAGGCTGTGGAATACTATATCAAGCAGCAGCTCGTGGATGGGGGATATGACCGTATCCGGGAATGGGTCCATTTTGCATGCACTTCCGATGACATCAACAATACCGCTTACGCCCTGATGCTCAAATCGGGAAGAGACCAGGTCGTGCCGGTCATACGGCAGGTGCAGGAAAAAATGGAGCAGATGGCGCGTCAATATAAAAGCCTGCCGATGATGGCCCGGACCCATGGCCAGCCCGCAACGCCGACAACGGTGGGCAAGGAGATGGTCAATTTTGCATGGCGGATCCGTATGGAAACCGACAGCCTTGCGTCGCTTCCCGTTTCGGGCAAGTTCAACGGGGCCAGCGGCAATTTCAATGCGCACCATTTTGCCTTGCCCGATATTGACTGGATATCCGCCAGCAAACGATTCCTGAGTCATTACCTGGGGCTCGAGCCCCTGTTTTACACGACACAGATCAATCCTTCCAACCACCTCTCCGCGATCCTGCACGCCATGGTTAGGATTGCAGCCGTTTTCATAGATCTTGACCGGGACATGTGGGGGTATATATCGCTGGGTTATTTCACCCAGAAACTGAAGGAAGGCGAAGTGGGATCTTCCACCATGCCCCACAAGGTCAATCCCATCGATTTTGAAAACAGTGAAGGCAATATGGGGCTGGCCATTTCAATGATGGAGCACATGGCGGTCAAGCTACTGATTTCCCGTTTTCAAAGGGATTTGAGCGACAGCACCGTATTGCGCAACCTGGGTGTTCTGTTCGGCTACCTCATGGTCGGTTTGAAAAGCACGCTCAAGGGGCTCGGCAAGCTTGCCGTCAACGCACCTGCAATTCAAAAAGACCTGGCTGATAATCTCGAGCTCCTTGCCGAGCCCGTGCAGACCGCCATGCGCCTCCATGGCGAGGGCAGCCCTTACGAGAAGCTGAAAGCATTGACCCGCGGCAGAAAAATCACCCGGGAGGATCTCAAGGTTTTTGTAAGCAGCCTTGAAAGCCTTCCGGAGACTTTGAAGGGCCGGATTGCCGGGATGCAGCCCGCCGATTATACGGGTCTTGCAGAAAAACTCGTTGAGCAGTATTTCGGCTCTCCGGATAAACCCAGATGACTTTCTTGCCGTTCGAAAACAGTTTTTTCCGGAAGGGCTGAAAACGCATGCATTGATACACCCTGCCGGCAAGGAAAGTATTGACTTTATGGTTTAATTTAAATAAGAATGAAGTAAATAAAGTCTTTTTCAGAGTGGATCAGGTTTGAGCGCTTTCCAAGCGGCTGATAAATGGGCAAAATCGGTTTTTCGTAAAATCATCAGGCATATAGTTCGGCAGAAATTCTGCTCATACAATGCCATCAGTCTCCATCAGGTTATAGATGAGTTGTTATGAAATTCCGTTATCTGGTTTCCCGTCCCTTTACGGCCTGTTGCTGTCCGGGTTGGTTTTAAGTGCTTTTTTTTATTGTTCAAAATTTTTTAATAATTTAAATTTTGACGACATTGTAAACAGTCGAAACTGAGATGGCGTCGTTACAAGTTCAGGATCAAGGCGCGCGAATCTTGAGTAATTGAGCGTACTGGGTCGTACGTGTATGTCTACAAGGCGTAAGCCGCAAATTTTTCAAGATGATGCGTAACGCAGGTATTGCACTTTTTACGAAGCCATCAAATTTTCAATGAGTATCTAATAACGTACGACGCTCTGTATTTCAGTGCCGTGAAAAATTGTTCGAATGCTGTTTGATGAAAGAATCTTGCATAGAAGGATAAGCGCTTCAATTAAAGGGGTGATAAGGAATGGATTTTACAATTGATTTTACTAAAGAGCAGATCGAGGCGATAGAAAATGTGCTGGAAGAAGAACTCATCGAGCTCGGGGTACAAAGTGTAATTCTTATGGATCTCGCCGGCAATGTCATCGTCAATCTCGACAGCGGTGGCGCCAGTCATGACGTGTTTTCTCTTGCCGCACTTGCTGCCGGCAATTACGGTGCCGTCAGTGCCATGGCCAATATTATCGGTGAGCAGGAATTTTCGCTCCTGTTTCACAAGGGGGAGGAAGAAAGCATCCACTTCAGCAAGGTCGTTGATGATTTGCTTCTTCTGACAATTTTTAACAAGAACGTATCCCTCGGTTTTCTCCGGTTGAAAGTGGCTGAAGCCGTAAAACGGATACAGCTGCTGGTTTAACATGCCGGGGGAAACGGGCCGGACGTTCTGGGAAAGACCAATCCGGTCCTGCCGGGACAGATCCATGTCCGTTTTTTATATGTGCCGGTTAACCTGTTTTGTGCGATTGCATAAGCGGAACTCATACTAATTGTTTCGGAGGACAATGACTTGGCATTAATCAATCCGAAAAAGCGGGAGGTTCAGGTTAAAGTTGTTTATTACGGTCCCGGCAGAGGGGGTAAGACAACAAATCTTGAATATGTCAACCGGAAATTCAAAAAGCGCATATTAAGCGAAATGGTTACGGTTAAAACCTATGGCGACCGGACCCTTTTTTTTGACTTTCTGCCTTTTGACATGGGGGAAATAAAGGGTTACAGCATCAAAATTCAGCTTTACACCGTTCCGGGCCAGGTAAAGTACAATGCGACGCGCCGGCTTGTATTAAGAGGTGTTGACGGGGTTGTTTTCGTGGCCGATTCGATGGATCTCCGTCGGGAAATGAACATCCGATCCCTTGAGAACCTGAAGGAAAACCTGGAATCATTCAATAAGAACATTTTCAATGTCCCCCTTGTCATGCAGTACAATAAACGCGACCTCTCCGAAGAGGGCATTCCTATTTTGCCGATTGAAACCCTTCAAAAAGATCTGAACAGCCGGTTAAAAGCGCCCTTTTTCCCGGCGAGCGCTGTAAGCGGCGATAATGTTACGGCTACAATGAAAAAAATCATCGCATTGACGGTTAGTTCACTTCGAAAAAAA
>SLGU01000165.1 GCA_007136525.1 Desulfobacteraceae bacterium
AGGCGCGAGCAATTTTTGAAGAATTGATAGTACTTATGCGTACGTGAGATTCTTCAAAGATTGCTCGCAACGCAGATATTGGGCTTTTTACGAAGCCGTCAAGGTTATTGCATTTATCCATTGATCACCAAAGGCATTCACCTGCCAGTCTTTAAGTATTGCCATGGCCTTCAGATCGTCGATGTTTCGCGGCGCTTCACGGGCGATATGACCGATGACCGCGTTGTTGATCAGCATGGCTGGGTCGATATCGAGTTCGCCGGCTTTATGATCGCGCCATTTTTTCAGGGCGTCTATGCGCCGGATGATTGTCGGCGTAGAAGGCGCTTTTTTTATTTTTGGATAGCTGGGCAGGGCTTCTTCCGGGATCTCAAGCGCGTCCGTAACGGCTTTTACAATGGCATCCCCGTACATCTGAGACTGCTTTTTACTGACAATGCCGGATCGGAATAGACGGTTCTTGTCTGCGGGTTTTTTTCTGGCCAGATCCAGCAGATCGGCATTGCTTAAAATTTTATAGGGGGGGCGGTCTTTTTTTTCTGCCGCTTTCAGCCGGAAAGACACCAGGTTTTCGAGTACCGCAAGACTTCGGGAATCGAGCCTGCCGGCGCCTTTTATCGACATGAAAAGGGGGCGGTTGAGCTCGTCGTTTTCACCGTACCTGACTCGGCAAAGGTCCTCGCAGGTTTCAATCATCCAGTCAAGCCTCTGTTTTGCTATGAGGGCGTCTTTCAGCTCATGGTAAAGGTCCGTCAGGTAGCGCACATCGTCTGCAGCATAGGCGATCATTTCTTCCGGCAGCGGCCGTATGGACCAATCTTTTTTCTGGTATTTCTTGTCAACTGTTACATTGAAATGATTTTTCAGGACCGCTTCGAGGCTGGAGTATGAATATCCGAGAAAGCGGCATGCCAGTTCCGTGTCAAACAGGTTCTGGATCGAAAACCCGAAATCCCTGTAAAGGCTGCGGATATCATAATCGGCCCCGTGAAAGATTTTGACGATGGCGCTGTCTGAAAATACAGGTGCCAGGGCGGACAGATCGGCAATCGCCAGTGGGTCGATGATGAAGCAGGATCTTCCGGCTGCCATCTGGAGGAGGCACACTTTTTCCGTAAAATGATACATTGAGTCCGCTTCAAGATCCACCCCGACCATGGGGGCGGCGGACAGTGTTTCAATCGCCTTTTCGAGTGCATTGGGGGATGCTATGTAGACAGGTTGTTCGGTATGCATGTTGTAAGTTATACGTTATAGGTTGTAAGTTAAAGGCATCGTTTGAATGCCCTCTGCCGTTAAGACTTTTTTCTTGACCGGCGCAGGCAAGTTGCTTACATAACGTTTACCGGCCGAAAAGTAAATGCCGTCTTTGAAAATGTTATGAAGACCGGCCTTTCCCGGGTGCGGCGTCCACGGATGAAACCGGGGGCGCTCATTCGTTCCAATTATATTAAATATTATGAATGGACAGTCAATGATCAATATAACATTGCCGGACGGCACGAAAAAGTGTTTTGAGAAACCTGTTGACGGGTTCGCCATTGCTGCCGCGATTTCGCCGGGGTTTGCCGGAAACTGCGTGGCAATGCAAGTCGATGGAAAATTGGTCGATATGCACCACGTCCTGGAAAGTGATGCCGAGGTGCGGTTCGTCACCAAAAAAGACCCTGAAGCCATTGAAATCCTGCGGCATACCGCGGCCCACGTCATGGCCCAGGCGGTGTGCAGCCTATACAAGGATGCCATTCTGACCATCGGGCCTGTTATAGAAGACGGTTTTTATTATGACTTTGACATGGAACCCATTTCCGAGGCCGATTTTCCCAAAATAGAAGCGGAAATGAAGCGTATTGTGAGCGCAAAGCTGCCTGTGAAACGGCGGGAGGTTTCAAAGTCCGAAGCACTTGATTTTTATGCGAAAGACCCATACAAGCAGGAAATCGTATCGGAGCTTGAAGACGGTACCATATCATTTTACACACAAGGCGATTTCACGGATCTCTGCCGCGGCCCGCACCTGCCGGATACGGGCTTCATAAAGGCGTTCAAGCTCATGAAAGTCTCGGGTGCCTATTGGCGGGGCGATCCGGCGCGGCCCCAGTTGCAGCGCATATACGGCACCGCGTATTTCGAAAAAAAACAACTCAACGAATACCTGCATTTTCTTGAAGAGGCCAGGAAACGGGACCACCGGAAAATCGGCACGGCATTGGACCTTTTTTCCTTCAGCGACCAGGCGCCGGGTATGCCGTTTATCCACCCCGCGGGAATGGCGCTGTGGAACGCCCTGCTCGACTACTGGCGGGAGGAACACCGGGCTGCGGGGTACGTGGAAACCAAGACCCCGGTCATTCTGAACAGGAGCCTTTGGGAGCAGAGCGGGCATTGGGAGAATTACCGGGAAAACATGTACACGGTAGTCATTGATGAGATGGAGTCCGCCATCAAGCCCATGAACTGCCCCGGGGGGATGCTGCTTTTCAAGCGGAAACGGCATTCGTACCGGGATCTGCCTGTAAGGGCCGCGGAAATCGGCCTTGTGCATCGCCATGAGCTTTCGGGGGTGCTTTCCGGGCTTTTCAGGGTTAGGGCGTTTCACCAGGATGATGCGCACATCTTCATGACACCGGATATGATCGAGGACGAAATTCTGGGTGTTTTGAAACTGGTGGAACGGATGTATTTAACATTCGGCCTGGGCTTCCACCTGGAGTTGTCTACCCGTCCGGAAAAATCCATTGGTTCCGACGCCCAGTGGGATCAGGCGACAGCCGGTCTGAAAGGCGCGCTTTCGTCATACGGTGCGGATTATGTGGTGAATGAAGGAGACGGTGCTTTTTATGGCCCCAAGATTGATATTCATATCAAGGATGCCATCGGCCGGACATGGCAGTGCGGCACGATCCAGCTGGATATGTCCCTGCCGGAGCGGTTCGATTTGTCCTATGTCGGGGAAGACAACGAAAAACACCGCCCGGTGATGATACACCGCGTCATCTTCGGTTCCATCGAGCGGTTTATGGGAATACTGGTGGAGCACTATGCGGGCAGTTTTCCATTGTGGCTTGCACCGGTGCAGGCCGTGATCCTGCCGATCAACGATTCACTGGTATCGTATGCGGAAGAGGTGAGCAGGACATTTGTCATTGCCGGCATAAGGTCCAGGGTCGATGACCGTACCGAAAGTCTGAATCGCAAGGTCCGTGAAGCACAGCTTCTGAAAATACCCCTGATCATAACCGTGGGCGAAAAGGAAAAAGACGCAGAAAACCTTGCCGTCAGGACACTGGACGGCAAGGTGCGTCATGGTGTGGCCCAGGGTGAGTTTATCCGCGCCGTTTCAAAGAATATCGAGCGCCGCCATCAGGACCTGGATGTCTTTGAAGACCAGTAAACCTGCCCGGACCGGGGTTTATTCAAACCCGACAAATCGGATGTTCACATTTATATTGATATTCAGGTTGCCGTCGTTCAGCTGTGCGACGGCTTTTGCCAGTTGATCTTCTGCGGCATTTTTCCCGGCATCCGATTTCCCGATGGACAATTCAATCCCGGCATTTCCAGCGCCGTTCATACCGGTTGTCTTTGCTGCTTTTTGCGAGTTGTTCTGCCTGCGGGCCTGGCCATATCCTTTGACATGCTTTTTCAGGGCAGGGGACAACTCGAGTGCGTCTTTGAGTGTAAACCGGTCTTTTCCGACTTTGCGAATAAGCCCGTATGTCTGTTCCGGGGTCAGGGCCAGGGCTTCATCCGCCAGTTTGTAGACATATCCCTGTTTTGTCTTATGCCTGCTGATAAAATGGCCTATTTCAGTTTTTTCACTATCGCTTAACTTGGCCATGGTGCTTGAAACATTCTGAATTTTAATATCCATGCCCGCATATTGGGACATGAGCTTTGTAATTTCAGAAAGCTTCAGCTTTTCCCCTGTTCTCAGGGCGTCCACGATCAATTCACTGCTGGTTTTCTTTTTCCGTTTCATTTTTTTTACCCGTTTTTTTTGGTTTTTTTGCGCCCTGTATGACAAAGGTAGGTAAAATCTCCTTTGTATACTAATTTTTTTTCGCGTATTATCTTTAAGCGTTTTAAATGCTGAATCACAGGGCAGTGTCGATAATCCATTTAGGCACAATGCATTACCAAAAATAAAACGAGAATGCAATAGGTATTTTTGGTTTTCCTTTCATGGGAGTAAAGATGCAGGCGGGGTTTTGGGGGACAGTTTTTCCTCAAGGCGTTCTTTGAGTTGCTTCATATCTACCGGCTTGGCAATATAGCCCGTCATGCCTTCATTGACGCATTGCCGGCGCGAACCGTCCATGGCGCCGGCAGACATTGCAATGATCACGAGGCTCTCGTTTCCGGGAATGCGACGGATCACGGCTGCGGTTTCGAAACCGTTCATGCCGGGCATCTGCAAATCCATCAGTACAGCGTCAAAGTGTTTTTCTGATGCTTTTCGTATGGCCTCCCTGCCATTGGAAGCCGTATCCACCATGAAGCCGGCGCTTTTTAGCATTTCCGGCATCACTTCACGGCTTATGGCGTTGTCATCCACAAGCAGAAGGCGTATTGACGAAGCGCCGTTTCGGGTTGACCCCGTCATGATTCTGCGGGCGGCTGCAGAATCGCGTGTATTTTTGATGTCGAGGATTCTGACCGGATCACGCCGGAAAGGGATATCAACTTCGAAATAGAATGTAGCGCCCCTGTCCGGGTTGTTTTTTGCCCATATCCGCCCCTTCATCAGGTCGACGATGCCTTTGCTGATGGCCAGCCCCAGGCCGGTTCCGCCATAACGCCTCGAAATGGATTTGTCTGCCTGTGAATAGGCTGTGAAAAGGCGTGAAATATCCTTCTCACATATCCCCGTACCGGTATCGGAGACGAAAAAGCGGAGGCGAACCCTGTCTTTTTTGCGTTCGATGCATTTCGCGCCGATGGTTATCCGGCCGCCTGCGGTAAACTTGAATGCATTGGCCGTGAGATTGGTCAAAACCTGTCCCATCCGGAAAGGGTCGCCGATAAGGGTCTGTGGAATGTTTTTTGAAACCGTAAAGGCCAGCACAATGTTTCTGCCCGACGTCTGGTGCATGAACAGGGTGTCAATTTTCTCCATGATCTCGGAGAGGGTGAAGTCTATGTTCTCCAATTCCACGCGGCCGGCTTCGAATTTTGATAAGTGGAGAATGTCGTCGATGGTTTTGAGGAGCGCGGTGGCACAGTGGTTTATTTTGGCCGCATAGACCTGATCTTTCCCCCTGGTACCTTCTGCCGCCGACAGCTCGCTCAAGCCGATTATGGCATTCAAGGGTGTTCTGATTTCATGGCTCATGTTGGCCAGAAAGATACTTTTTGCGCGGGCGGCCGCTTCCGCAGCCTTTCTTTGGCGTTCGGCCTCTTCTTTTTGTTTGCGCTCGGCAATATCGACAACCGACCCTTCATAATAGTCAATCCTGCCCTGTTCGTCAAAAATTGCCCGTGCGGAAACGGACACCCAGAAGTCGCTTCCGTCCCTGCGTTTTCCCTTTCCCTCAAAGTCTCTTATCCGCCCCTTTTCATTTAATTGCCGCTCAAAGAGCTTTTTACGGTTTTCGTCGAAAAAAAACAGGTCCACCACATTGGTTCCGGAGTCGATCAATTCTTCGGGGCCTGTATATCCGAGAATGGCCGCAAGGCTCTCGTTGACGCTGATGAACGTGCCTTCCCGGGAAACCTGGAATATCCCTTCAACGGCATTTTCAAATATGGATCGGTACTTTTTCTCAGACTCTTTGAGCCGTTTGTAAAGCGTTGCATTTTCGAGTGAAATGGCGGCTTGCGCGGAAAGCATATCGATGACAAAAACCCGCTCCTGTGTGAAGACGGCTGTTGCAGCGTCATTTTCAAGATAGATGATGCCTTTGGATTTTCCCTGGTACAGAACAGGGCTGCACAGCACGGATTTTTTTGCCTGGTTCACAAAATACGGATCATCTTCAAACTGGTGGCCGGTGTTCGCATCGGCGAGAATGACCGGCCGGCATTTGCGCACGGTATAGTTGATCATGGACAAGGGAAGATCGCCGTATTCGGCTATGGGAACCGAATGGGTGAGCCGGACGTCTTTCCATCCGATCCGGCTTTCCGCCTCCACAAAAAGCCCTTCTTCCCGTTGCAGCAGCAGCACACCCCGCTGTGCGCCGGCGTTTTCAATGATGCGCGCTATCATCGTCCGGATCAGGGTTGCCCGGTCGATTTCACGGGATATCGACCGGAACGTTTTCAAGATGGATCGCCAGTCAAATAAACTGTGGCGGCGGCCCTCGTCCTGAATTGCCGGGTATGCCGACGGTTTGCTGCCATGTGCAGCAAAGGGGGAAAGGAATGGAAAAACGGTTTCAAGTTGTGTTGCTTTTGCGGTCGCACCCCATTTCAGGTAAGCGAACCGGGCATTTGCCAGACAGGTGGCTGCGGCTTCCATGTTGCCTGTTTCCATGAAAAAGCGGGCGCTGCACTCATTTGCAACCGCTTCATCCTGGGCAAAGCCGTTTTTCATGGCATACTGGATTGCCGCCTGGTAAAGCCCGGTAGCGACCCCGGATTTCCCTGTAATCCTGGATGTTTCAGCACATATCAGCATATGCTTGTGATGATAATTGTCGCTGCAATTGTCCGCCCATATCATAAAGCGCTTTTTGATGCGTTTGATGCGTCGAAGCAGCTTCTTTTTTTCCCGCCGCGAGGCATTCGGATAAATGCGTGCCATGCAGAGGGCGCGGTAAAAATGATAATCCGGCCCAAAGGCCTGCCCCTGTAAGCCGCGCCTGGTATCCATTCGGGGATTTGCCGTTTCAATGGCTTTTTCGTAATGACCGTCAATAAAGTATAACTGAGTTTTCAGCGTCTGGTAATAGTCAAAAATGCCGGTGTGAACAGACTGTGCCGCCGTGTTCCTGATAAATGACACCTCGTTGAATGTTTCCCCGTCAAGGTCTGAGATTCCCCTTGTGCCGCCTTGAAGGGCCGAAACGTACCTTGAAGACACTTCACAGAACCAGCCAATGGCGTCATGCCCCATCCGGGTGATCAGCCGCGTGGCGTTTTCGATTTCCTCGCTGACGAGAAAAAGATTGCTGCCCGTGACGATATGGATGATGACCCGCTGAACGGAAGCCCATGCCGAAAGCGTAAAGTTGCCGGACGCCAGCGTTTCCCTTTGGGCTTTATCGAAAAGACCGAGGCTCGTTTTTGCATGCCGCGTCCAGTGGTTCATGCTTCTTGCAAACAGGAAAAAGGTTGTTCCGGCAAGGTTCCTGTCTTCGCTGCCGTCTGTCATTGTGAGCGACAGGCGCCCATAAGCACAACCGGACATGTAATTGCCCATATACCCGGAGAGGATCGCCCCTGAAACGCAGAAGACAAGGGGAGAACGGCTTGAATTGCCGTATTTCAGTGTGAGCGAAAGCATTTTGAGGCCGATATACATGGCGCAGTCACTGTGAAAGAACATGGCGGACCCGAGGGTTTCTTCAAGGACTTCCATGACCGTCAGAACGTGCTGATCCGTCATTTGCCCGAGGCGGGCAAGGTCTTCCGGATGCTTTCCCCTCAGGGTCCCCCTGATTTTGGCTGCCATCAGGAACAGGTGCATCCGGCCGGGCATGAGCGGAATTTTTTCATCCAGGAGGCTTAGTGCGGCAATGCCTGCTTTTACCGCTTGTTCGTATTGCCCCTGGCTTTGGAGAATCCTGGAAATTGAGCGGTAGATGTCAATTTTTTCACGGGTTGTGCGAACCCTTTCCAGAATAAACCAGAAACGGCTTTCAGCAAGGGATATCCTGCCGCTCAGGTATTCGCACCGGGCATATGCCGTGTAAATGGAACGGGTCAGTTCATAGTGGCGGTCCCATGCGTTTTCAGGCAGCATCTTCAATGCACTTGCAAAACAGCCGAGGGCGGTGTGGTGAGCCGCCGATCGTATCGCTTTTTGTCCGGCCTCGAGGTTCAGGCGTGCGAGCAGCAGTTTTTCATCCGGGTCATGGATTTTGCTTTCGGCCACGTTGAAATGGTTGACGATGTTGAACAGGTTTTCACCGAGTTCGTCCCTTGGGGTCCTGGCAAGCATGAGCAACCCGGTACGCAGGTGAACCTGCTGTTTTTCCTCGGGCGAAAACATCCGGTAAACCGCTTCCTGCACCCTGTCATGCATGAACTTGAATTCGGCCTTTTGCAGCCGGGATCTGCCTTGGCGATGATCATAATTCCAGAATAATCCGGATTTGTCGTTTTCACGGGCGGGTTCGATCAGATCGGCTTCAACGGCCTGGTGCAGAAGGTTTGCGGTTTCCCTGAAACCTGTGTGGCTGATGAGGGAAAGGGTCCGAAAATTAAACCGGTTGCCGATGCAGGCGGCATACATCAGGAGTTGCACGACAGCGGATGGAAGGTGCTGTATTTTCCGTATCATCAGGTCAACCACGTTGTCCGTTATGGACATTTTGCTTGCCGCGGCTATGTTCCATTGCCACCGGCAGGTGTGCCGGTTGAAGAAAATCGCTTCTTCCCGGTGAAGCGCTTTAAGAAATTCCTTAATAAAAAAAGGATTCCCACCGGTTTTGGCCG
>SLGU01000222.1 GCA_007136525.1 Desulfobacteraceae bacterium
GACCTCCAGAATGCCATTATCCGGTCTCTTGACACCCGGCATGCCAACAGGATCGGCATTGTCGCCATCGAACCGGATACCGGCCGGGTTCTGGCCATGGTTTCGCACAACGATGACGACCCGGATCAGAACGCCTGCCTTGCGGCCGATCTTCCCGCCGCAAGCTTATTCAAGATTATCACGGCCGCCGCGGCCATGGAAGCCGGCGGGTTTGAGCACCAGAGCCGGATGGCTTTCAACGGGGGAAAATTTACCTTGTACAGGCGGCAGCTGACGAACCAGGAAAACCGGTACACCAACTACTCGAACCTGAAAGCCGCCTTTGCGGAATCGATCAACCCGGTTTTCGGAAAGCTCGGAAAAAACGAACTGGGCAAAGAGGTCCTCGCCGATTATGGCCTGGCGTATTATTTCAACCAGGACATTGATTTTGACCTGCCCGTGGGGCAAAGCACCCTGAAGATCTCCGATACACCATACAATTGGGCGGAAATCGCCTCCGGCTTCAACCGGACCACAACCATATCGCCCCTGCATGCCGCGCTGATCACTGCGTCCGTTATGAACGGCGGGCGCATCATGGAACCGTCCATTGTCGATGTGGCGGCCAGGGAAAACCGGACGGTTTACCGGCGGCGGCCTGCAATGGCCGCGCGCGCGGTTGAACCGGGGACACTGGAAGGCCTGGACAAGCTCATGAATGCCACCATCACCCAGGGAACAGCAAGAAGCCTGTTTGCCGGGGCTTCAAGGGACCCGGTCCTGTCGAAACTTCACATGGGCGGGAAGACAGGCGCACTCAACAACAATGCCAGGCAGATCCGTTATGACTGGTTTACCGGTTTTGCCCTGGATCCTGAAGGCTCGGGGAAAATCGCCATTGGTGTCATCGTGGCCCACAAGGAATATATCGGTAAACGGGCTGCCACATATTTCAGGCAGGCGGTGGCCGCTTATTTCAGAGACCGGCTGTCGTCCTCGGAAAGCGCGCAAAGGAAAAACAATGTTACCGGTGAAAAAAAGAAAACACCTGCATGAGGGGATCCGCGCCATAGCGGCAACAATTATTCGCGTTGCAAGGAAGCTGAACAAAACGGTATATTTCGGGCGCAGTCTCCAGAATGTACCGAAAAACGCCCTTGTATTTTTTCCCTGCCACACCGACCGGCTTTCCTGCGGTTTCACAGGACTTATCGCATTCAACAGGGCCGGAAAACCAGCCCCTCCGGTCAACCCCGCGGATTTTCACGCCCGCCTCGACCGAACCGCTGAAAATACCTTTACAGCGTGCAGCAGCCTTTCTGCGGATGATTTCATCGCCGCCTATCTTGGTGGTGACGGTCATGTGTCCAACCTTCTGGAATCCATACAAAAACTGAAACAAAACCATTTTTTCCACCGCATTTATACGGACGCGGGCCTGTTTGAGGCCCTTTCCGGTTTCAACGCAGGGCTCGAAACCGTATTGCAGGCTGAATCCGGACATCTGGTCGCCCAGATGGGCATTCTGCCCTCACAGCAGTTTGACGCCATGTCCACGCGCATCGAAAAACTCAAAGATGCCCAATGGTGCCTGAAAACGGAAATACTCGACAATGTCCTGCGGGTCAGGGTCCTTTCCGGCGACGAATCAAACCGCATGAACGCCATAGGCGTTTCCGCCGCAAGGCAGATCAATGCCGTTTTGAACAGCATTGATCGACTGGAGGTCCGCGGCCGGGATTCAGCGGGCATATCCCTGCTATTTGTGGTCGATGACAGCCATTACGCGGCTTTTCTGGATGAAATCACCGCAGCAGGCCTCTCCGATGCGTTTGCCCAACGGACGAACCAGGGTGTTTTGACCAACAAGGGGATCACCACGAACAGGGGAAACGGCCGCACCACCATTGCCATGACTTACAAGGTGGCTGCAGAAATCGGCTCCCTGGGCGACAATGTCCGTTTCATAAGGGACCAGATCCGGCAGGATCCCCTCTTCTCCGCCCTTATTCCCCTGCCCCGGGTTTATTTCACGGTCTCCGCCCATACCCGCTGGGCCTCGGTCGGCGCGATCACCGAGGCCAACTGCCATCCCGTGGACAACCGGATCATGACCCCGGTTTCCGGGCGGCCTGCCATCATCCATGTCTGCTTAAACGGCGATATCGACAACTACCAGGCATTGAAAGCGGACCATGAAAAAAGGGGGTTGCGCTTTTTCGAGGATATCACCTGCGACACCAAGATCATCCCCGTGCATATCGAGCACTACTGCAGACAGGGGCATGGCGTGGAAGAAGCGTTCCGCCTTGCGGTCAATGACTTTGAAGGCTCCCATGCCATTACCATGCACACCGACCTGGCCCCGGGGAAATTTTTCCTGGCTCTCAGGGGAAGCGGTCAGGCCATATTCATCGGCCTTGCCCCGGACCATTACATCCCCACATCCGAAGTGTACGGCTTTGTCGAAGAAACATCACGCTTTCTGAAAATGGACGGGGAGGCCGTCAGCCCTTCAGGCCAGGAAAAAGGCATTACCGGACAGATATTGGTCATCGACCAGTCCGGCAAAGGCGGACTCGACGGAATCAAGGCCATGTTTTACTGCGGTTCCCCCATACCGCTGAGCGACGGAGACATTCGCACAACCCAGTTGGTTTCCAGGGACATTGACCGCCAGGACTTCAACCACTATTTTCTGAAGGAAATTTCAGAAGCACCGGCATCGGTGCGAAAAACCATGGCCAACCGCTGGAAGATTGCACACAACGAAGACGGCCGCTACTATGAAGTTCACCTGGATGACGCATGCATGCCTCAATCCGTCAGGTCGGCGCTTCTGGAAAACAAAATCCACCGGATTACCTTTATCGGGCAGGGCACCGCAGGCGTGGCCGCCCTGGTTTGCGCCAACCAGCTGCGCCATTACCTGGGAGACGGCGATATCCGGATTGAAGCCATGAAATCATCGGAACTCAGCGGGTTCATGATGGATGACAACCAATCCGCCGGCATGAACGGCACCCTCCTGATACCCATCAGCCAGTCCGGCACCACCACCGACACCAACCGGACCGTGGACATGGTGGCAAAAAATGGCGGCAAAATCATCTGCATCGTCAACCGGCGGGACTCGGATTTGACGTTCAAAAGCCACGGGGTGATTTATACGAGCTCGGGCAGGGACATCGAGATGTCGGTGGCCTCCACCAAGGCATTCTATTCCCAGATCATCGCAGGCGCCCTGCTCGGGCTTCACATAGCCGGATTGACAGGCAAGCGGGGGCGCCGTTTTATTTCAAACGAGATCAAAGAAATGATCACGATACCCGGTATGATGGAAAACGTGCTTTCCATGACCGACGATATCCGGGCATCCGCCAACAGGCTGGCATTGCAGCGAACTTACTGGGCGGTGGTGGGTAGCGGGCCCAACAAGGCGGCGGCCGACGAAATCCGGATCAAGCTGAGCGAATTGTGCTACAAAACCATATCCTCGGATTACGTGGAGGACAAGAAGCACATCGATCTTTCCAGCGAGCCGTTGATCATTGTCTGTGCTGCGGGCACAAGGCGGGGGGTTTTGGGGGACATCGTCAAGGACACGGCTATTTTCAAGTCCCACAAGGCCCTTCCCGTGGTCATCTGCGATATGCACGAGGACCGGTTTGACCCCTATGCCGAAGATATCTTCCGCGTCCCTCAGGTCAGCGAGCACTTTGCGCCCATTTTGAACACGCTGGTGGGGCATATCTGGGGCTACTACGCCGCACTGGCCATTAATGAAGGCTCCCGGTTCCTCTATGACTTCCGGGAGGAGATCCAGTCCATGATCCGGGCTTACACCACCGAGAATCTCGACATATTCGAAATCGCCCTCGAAGAAACCTTCCGGGAAAAAATCCTTCGATTTTACCGGGATTTTCGAAAAAAGCAGCAGGAAAACCGCCTGCCCGCCACCATGGGGCTCAAAGAAGCGACCAACCTGACGCTGCTGCTCAAGTATCTATCCGGCCGCCTGCCGGTCAATGACTTTGAGTTTGATTTCGGCGTCAAGGGGACGGCCAAGAACATGTTCGCCCTGTTTTTTGATGCACTGGGGGAAGCCATTAACGTCATGGCCCGCCCGGTGGACGCCATCAAGCACCAGGCGAAAACCGTAACGGTTGGCACCAGCCGGATCGAAGAAAGGACCGAGGGGCTCCTGTTCGATATCCTGGCGGAAAAAGGCTTCGGCGTTGATCATCTCACCATTATAAACGTGATGGTTTTGCGCAATATCCAAAAAATCCTATCCGGCATCAAGGGCCTCACCCTTTACCGGGTATCGGGCGTGAACCTCCTGGGGGAGCCCACCGACAAAACCACCATTTCCGTTATCGAGAAACAGGGCACATCTGCATCCATCGCCTCGCGCAGCGAAACCGATCAAAGCCTCAAGGGCTCCAAGCGGATAATCGTCCGCCAAGGCAATATCTACCTTGGAAAAGGGCGAAAAGATGGCCGGTCCGTCCTGATCATACCCGTCATCTCGGGTGATCCGGCTTACCCCAATATGATCGAGCACCTGCTTTTGCTTGAAGTCGCCTTTAAAACCGACGTGGAGCTGGCAACCCGTGTCAAGGCGCTCGGCGGCAAACACGAGCACATCAAGAACATCGTCCAGGAAAATTCCGTCCCATGGAAGGACGAATACCTGGACATGGTTCCCATGGATGAACTCTTTGGCCTTTCGGCGGAAAAAGTCGCAGAAATGATCGTTGCTAAAACGGGCAAAAAGGAATGACACTGAAAAAAAACCATCTGCTCATCGGCGCCGCAATCGCGGTTGTCCTGACCGCGGCAATCGGATGGACCGTGTTTCATTACATGATCCGTGAAACACGGGTCATCGATTATGCGGACGAAGCATACACATGGAATGCCCTTGCGGGAACCAGTCGCGGCGACTTGCTGGTCCGGGGTGAAAAGGTTGATGAAATACGGGATGACATCGAAAAATTGATACACGCCCTGAACCGGTCGGACAGGGACCCGGAAGACTTCCGGGTCCCCGAAGGAAAAGAACCGACAGACCTCCCTAAACTGAAACTGCTGGACAGGCAAAAAGGTATGGTTACGGTCGAAGTGATCAATGCGGAGATTCTGACCCAGCGAATGGGCTCAACGGGCGCCAGTGCTTTCCTCGCCGTAGCCACCTTTACACTCACGGAGCATGAGGGTATCGACGCGGTAAAATTTGTTTTCAAGGAAGGCGACCACGCCATACCGGGGATATACCACAGGGAGATGTTCAGACGGTACTGGAGAATCGATGCCCGTTAGAAAATGAAGGCGGGGAAGGGAAGGCCGGCGGGCCGGGTTGTTTTGTGGACTTGGTGGACTTGGTGGACTTGGTGGACTTGGTGGACTTGGTGGACTTTATGGACTTTATGGACATGGTGGACGTGGTGGACGTGGTGGGCTAATCCGGGTGAAGATTTAAAACCCACCTGCTGAAGCGCTGATTAAGTATTCGAAATCCTGCTACAGACTGGCATGCAGCGCTGTCGGCGCTTCATATAAATGGCATATCACCTTGCGCCCATCCCGATCCAGCTCTGCCGGCGGCACCCTGCGGCATACCGCCATCACCTCGGGGCATCGCGGATGAAAACGGCACCCCTCCGGTGGTGACGCAGGCGATGGGGTCTCCCCCCGCACAACGTTGTCTTCAATTCTTTTCCCGCCTGCTACCGGTACGGCGGCGATCAGTGCGCGGGTGTACGGATGAAGCGGGTTTTGGACGATATCCGATGTTTTCCCGATTTCCACGATCTGCCCGAGATACATGACCGCCACCCGGTCTGCAATATTGCTCACCACGCTCAGGTCGTGGGAAATGAACAGGTAGGAAAGCCGGTGTCCTTTCTGGAGCGCCAGGAGCAGATTGATCACCTGCGCCTGGACGGACACGTCCAGGGCGCTGACGGCTTCGTCGCATATGATCAAATCCGGCTTCAAAGACAGGGCGCGGGCAATGCTGATGCGCTGCCGCTGCCCCCCGGAAAACTCGTGGGGATAGCGGAAAACGGCATCCGGGCTCATTCCGACCTCACCCAGAAGCCTTGCGGCATGTTCCTGCTTTGACCCCTCGATCATACCAAACTGCACCAACCCCTCGGTGATGATATCCATGACGTTCATCCGCGGGTTCAATGACGACATGGGGTCCTGGAAGACCACCTGGATGTGGCGCCTGAGCCGGTTCATCTGCCGCCGCCCCAGGGTTGTAATGGATTTGCCGTCAAACAGGATGTCCCCCGCGGTTGCCCGCTCCAGGCCCAAAAGCGTCCGGCCCAGGGTCGTCTTTCCGCAACCGGACTCGCCCACAAGCCCCAGGGTTTCGTTGCGGGAAATCATGAAAGACACATCGTCCACCGCACGCACATGGCCCGCCGTCATCGAAAACAGGCCCCGCTTGATGGGAAACCAGGTTTTCAGGTTCCTGACGGCCAGAAGCGGCGTTTCGGCGCTATGCGGATTCACCTTGCTGTTTTCAGATTTCAGCTTCATTTCTTTCTTGTCCCTGATCCGGCAAGTGTGGTTTTCCATTGCATGCCGCGGGGTTGTCGCCATGGAGGAAGCATGCTGCAAAATGCCCGCCTGCGATTTCACAGAGGGCCGGCTTGTTCTTCCGGCAGATGTCCATCACATGCGTACACCGGTCCTGGAAATGGCAGCCCACCGGGTACCCGTACGGGGACGGCACCTGACCGGGAATTGAATTCAAATGCGTCTTTTGAACAGAAAGCCGGGGGATCGCCCCGAGCAGACCGATCGTGTAAGGATGTGCGGGTTTGAAAAAAATATCATCCCGTGCGCCTGTTTCCACGATCCTTGAAGCATACATCACCGCCACGCGGTCGCACATCTCCCATACCACGCCCATGTCGTGGGTGATGAGCAAAAGGGCGGTGTCGTTCTGCTTCATCTCCCGTATGAGCGAAAAAATCTGCGCCTGGGTGGTGACGTCCAGGGCGGTTGTGGGCTCATCCGCGATGACCAGCGATGGCGACAGCATAAGGGCCATGGCAATCATGATCCGCTGCTGCATACCCCCGGACAACTGAAATGGATAGGCATGCATGCGTTCCGCCACATCCGGAATGCCGACCTTGGAAAGCCATGTTTGGGCATCGTCCCAGGCCTCTTGTCTGGATATGTTTCGGTGGAAACGGATGCCTTCCACCATCTGCCGGCCGATCCTGTGCAGCGGCGAAAGGGCGGAGAGGGGCTCCTGGAATATCATGGAGATCTTTGCCCCGCGAATCCGCCGGAGGGCCTGCGGTTTTTCAACGATCAGGTCCCTGCCTTCAAACACAACCCGCCCGGAATCGATATGCCCCGGTGGTGAAGGGATAAGCCGGGTGAGTGCAAGCGCGGTCACCGACTTGCCGCATCCCGATTCCCCCACCAACCCCACGGACTCCCCCCGGTCAATGGAAAAGGTCACATCGTCAACCGCCTTGAACGATCCGTCATCCGTGTCGAATCGAACGGAAAGCCCCTGAATGTCCAGCAACGGCTGTTTTTTGTCCTGTTTCAATTGTCCATCCCGTGTGTTTGCGAAAAAACAATGCGGCTCCGCCGCAACCTTACGTCAGGCGACTGTACTGCCTGGGATCATATGCATTTCTGACCCCCTCGCCGATAAACACGCCAAGGAGCATCACCGTAAACAACGCCATGGCGGGATAAAGAATGAGCCACCAGGCCCACCGGTACTGCTGCGCCTGGAAAATCATCTCCCCCCAGGAAGGTGTTGGCGGGGGAAGCCCGAATCCCAAATAATCCAGGGCTGCAAGGGCCCCTATGGCGCCGACCAGCGAAAAAGGAAAAAAGGTGATCACCGGTACCAGGGCATTGGGCAGAATATGCTTGAATATGATTTTGCGCGTCGGGACCCCCATGCACTTTGCGGCTTCCACGAAAGGCCGGCTGCGGAGGTTCAAAAACTCCGCCCGCATGTAATATGAAATGCCAATCCAGTTGAAAAGGCCGTATATGATCAGGAGCAGCGCAAAGCTCCGGCCGTAGATCGATCCCATGAGAATCATGACGTACAGGAACGGCAGGGCGCTCCAGATTTCAATCATTCGCTGGGCTGAAATATCGATCTTGCCGCCGTAATAGCCCTGCAGCGACCCGGTAAGGATGCCCATGAGCATGGAACACCCCACCAGGAGGAAACCGAACGACAGGGAGATTCGAAGGCCGTGGACAATCCGGGAAAGGACATCCCTGCCTGCGGCATCGATTCCCAGGGGATGCCCCGCTACCGGTGGGAAAGGAAAACGGACATCCGTCTTCAGGAAAGATACCTGGTACTGGCGGCCACCGGCAACGAGGCGCTGATCATCCACAGGGCCTGAAAACCGTTCCAGCACGAGGCTCTTGATAAGGCTGCGGTCCTCCTCGTCAATTTTTTCCCACAAGCCGGGAAGGGGTATGACAGGCGTCAGGCTTTCGTCAAAAACCGCTTCATGTTTTTCCGAATGATCGTCTATGGGTGCTTCCCTGAAAATCAACCGCAGCGTTTCGGGCGGCTCCGGTCTCGGGGTATAGGTAGA
>SLGU01000237.1 GCA_007136525.1 Desulfobacteraceae bacterium
GGCCGTTATCGGCGAACCCACAGATCTGGCCGTGTGCCTGAGCTGCTACGGGTACCTTGAAATCCAGGTGGCCGCCGCCGGCAAGCGGGTCCATGCCGCCATGGCAAAAAACCAAAACGCGACCGAGACACTCCTGCACACCATGCTCCGCATTTCGCACTTCCTGCGGGAGAACCACCCGGAGCTGGTGTATAATTTCCGGGACCTGTATTCCTACCCGTCCGGATTTTCAACCCCGGACCGGTGCGAGGCCTGGCTGGACATTCATGCGCCAGCAAACGCGCCGCTGGGGGAAATCGTCACGGCCATTGAGGAAGTGAGCATGGATACCGAAAACGGCCGGGACGTCATCGAACCGCTCTTCCACATAGAAACTATCGACGCGGGCTACGAACTGCCGGAAAAAGGGCACCTGGTCAACAGCCTCCGGAAAACGTATGAAAGCCTCGCCATCGCCTGGCAGACCGGGGATTTCCAGAGCCATTCCGACGCCAATCAGCTCTGGGGGGCGGGCATCAAGCCCGTGGTCTTAGGGCCGGGAAGCCTGGCCGAAGCCCATTCAACCGACGAGTCGATCGCCTTTGACCAGGTCCTGCGCGCATCCGAACTCTACCTTCACATGCTCCGCAGTTTCTTCGCTTAACAATTTTTTGATTGAATCCTGCATCAATAATATTGAAAACGCTTGACACACCCTCAAGAAATACGTACAGTTTTCTGTACATATAGGGAGGTGCTTTATGAAAGCTATAACATATACCGCCGCGCGACAGAACCTTGCAAAAACCATGGAAGAAGTATGCCAGGATCATTCTCCGGTTATTGTAACCAAAAAGAAAGGCGAATCCGTCGTCATCATGTCCCTTGAGGATTATACGGCGCTTGAGGAAACCGCCTATCTCCTCCGATCCCCCAGGAATACCCGGCGGCTGATCGAATCCATCGCCCAGCTCGAAGAAGGAAAAGGCAAAGAAAGGATGCTTATCGAGTGAAGTTGATTTTCTCAGACAAGGCTTGGGAGGATTATCTTTACTGGCAGAAAACCGATAAAAAAATCCTTCGCAGGATCAACAAGCTCATAAAAGAAATCCAACGCCATCCTTTTGATGGCATCGGAAAACCTGAACCCCTTAAACACGCATTGTCAGGTTACTGGTCCCGCCGGATAAACGACGAGCACAGACTCATTTATAAAGCCGGCGCAGACGCCATTTATATCGCCCAGGTACGCTATCATTATTGACCAGGCAGGGGGTGGTTTCCCTGGTCGGCGAGGTTTCACCCGCCCAGGCATTCCAGCCAGGCATACTGGTGGCCGGCAAGATCGATGCCGTCGCCGCCGTTTTCAATGGCACGGCCGGTGATGCGGTCGACAAATTGAGTGGCGGACGTGGCCTGGTTCAGGGCCTCCTGGGTGACGTGGCGGGGAAACTCGGAAAAATTATTGAGCACAAGGATTTTCTGGGTGCCGTTTTCGCGGATAAAACCGAAAACATGGGGGTTTTGGGTGTCAACCACCGCCATCCCGGCGTTTCTGAAGGCAGGGATGGTCTTGCGCAGGTTGATCATGGTGACCAGCTCGTTGAAAAAACGCCATTCCAGCGCATCGGGGTCGAGCACACCCTGCCGGTTTTCCCATTTCTTTCTGGACCGGTGCACCCACCGGCTGTCATTGGCCCTGGCCGGGTCGGACAAGAAGGTATAGTCGTTTAACATCCCCCACTCGTCCCCCAGGTAGATCAGGGGAATCCCGCCGGCGCTGATCATGATGCTGCGCAGCAGGTTGATCCGCCGCACGGCCGCCTCCACAAGGACCGGGTCTTTTTGCGCCATGGCTTTTTCCAGACCGGCCAGGGATGCAAGCGTCCCGGATATGCGCAAATCACCGGTGTCCGGGTTGAACTGGAACGGCATGCCTGCGGCGAACGATCCGGGAAACTGCCCCGTGTAGAAGTCATTTAAAAACCGGCGGTGGGCCTCCGGGTCGATTCCCACCGCAAACGCATCTGCGTCATCAAAGGTCCAGCCGATGTCATCATGGCAGCGCAGGTAGTTCACCCAGGCGCACTCCGGGTGTATGCGACTGCGATTTTTCATGGCATGGGTCAGAAGGGTGACCTCCCGGGTGGCCAGTGACTCCCACAAAAGGGCCATGAGCAGGGGGTTGTAGGAAAGCTGGCACTCCTCGGGATGAATGTAGCGGATAACCTCGTCCGGGTGGACAATAGCCTCGGACTTGAAAAGCAGCGCAGGGGCGGCGATCCGTGCCAGGGCATTGAACGCCTGAATCAACTGGTGGGCTTCGGGCAGGTTTTCGCACGTCGTGCCCATGCGCTTCCAGGTGAACGCCACCGCGTCCAGCCGCAGTATATCGACCCCCACGTTTGCCAGAAACAGCATTTCTTCGGCCATGGCGTGAAACACCGCCGGGTTCGCGTAGTTGAGGTCCCATTGGAAGCTGTTGAAAGTGGTCCAGACCCATTGGCCGGAAGCATCGTCAAACGTGAAGCTCCCGCGCCGCACATCGGGAAAGATGTCCCGCAGGTGCCGCTGGTAGCGGTCCACCACGCCCCGATCCTCGAACATGAGATAGAAGGCCTGGAATTCGGGATCACCCGATTTTGCCATCCGCGCCCACACATGTTCATCAGCGGTGTGGTTCATGACGAAGTCGAGGACCAGGGAAATGCCTTCGTCCCGGAGGATGTTGCTGAGCTCGGCCAGCTCCTCCATCGTGCCGATGTCCGGATGGATCGCCCGGTAGTCACTAACGGCATATCCCCCGTCGCTGTTTTCACGGGGAACGGCGAAAAGCGGCATGAGGTGCAGACAGGTCAGGCCCAGCTTCTTGAAATAACCGATGTGATCATAAAGACCGGCGAGATTCTTTGAAAACAGATCTACGTAAAGAACCCCGCCGATCATTTTTTCGTCCTGGTACCAAAGAGGATCGGACTCCCGATCCCTGTCAACGGCCTTCAACCGTTCGGGCCGGTTTTTCCAGGCCCGAACCGCGGTGCGCATGATCTGTTCCAGGTGATAGTAAAAATCGTACTGCCATCCGTAAAGGCCCACCAGCAGCCGGAAAAGCCGGGGGAAATGCACGTCCAGGCGGGCTTCAAAAGCCGTATACAAAGCGTCTGGTGGCACTACGGCTTCCTGCTGCAGCATTTCCGCGCGCATTGCCGGCTTCAGACGATTTAGTGTTTTCGCGGCTTCCCTGGCGATCCAGTCCGAATGATGCATTAAAAATCCGCCCTATCAGCAGCTGCAGCCGCCCGGGCCGTGTCCGTGACCATGTCCTTGGTGATCGGGACCACAGCCGCAGCCGCAACCCTGGGGCATCGGCTGTGTCGGCGTATCGCTGATGCCGATCACCTCGACCTCGAAGGTGAGCGATTTTCCAGCGAGCGGGTGGTTCAGGTCCACCACGATTTTCTCATCGTCCGCCTCGGCGATAGTGGCCGGTATCTGTTGGCCGTCCGGTGTGTGAAGGCCGATCATTTCGCCAACCTGAGGGTTCATTTCAGGCGGCACTTCGGACCTGGAAAAGGTATGAAGCTGGTTTTCGTCCCGCTGGCCGTAGGCCTCATCCGGTTCAAGGGTAAACACCTTTTTCTCCCGAAGCCCCATTCCCATCAAGGCGTCCTCAAAGCCCCTGATCACCTGCCCGCCACCCATCTGGACCTCCAGGGGTTGACTGTTCTGACTGGAATCGAAAACTTCGCCGCCGTCCAGCCGGCCTTCGTAATCCACACTGACAAATTTGCCTGTTTCTACTTTTTCCATGAAAAAACTCCTTTATTATTTTTGTTACCACGCTTTCCAACACTATTCATCATGCGCCATAAGTCAAGTCGATTTTTGAATGAACCCGACGCCTTTCCTGCCGGGGCATCCAAACAGCAGCGTTTTGCCAAAAAAAGAAACAATCTGAATCAATTGCGAATCAAAAAAACACATTTAAATAATTTTTATTGATTTTATATATATTATCGTTTATTTTCATGAACAGCGTTTTTATGGCACAATTTGCATAATATGC
Organism: Desulfobacteraceae bacterium; assembly: GCA_007136525.1. The sequence goes on from SLGU01000237.1 coordinate 4,046, forward strand.
ACAACAGGCACAGTCTTCCCAATGAACCACCCTGATTGCACAACCTGACGCTTTGCCCGGTGCCGTCCGGCCCCCTTTCCGCTTCCAACGGGCAAAAAGGGTGGAAATATTAGAAGGTGTGGAAATGATGATCGAACCGATCCATTCCAAATCCCGCCTGATTTTCGGCTGCGGCAACCCGCTTTTCGGCGATGACGGATTCGGCCCTGCCGTCATCGAACACCTCGAAGCCCACCACCGGATACCGGAATACGCCGCGTGCACGGATGCGGGCACCGCCGTGCGCGACATGCTCTTCAATATCCTGCTGGCTGAAAAAAAACCCGACCAGATCATCATCGTCGACGCATCCCCGCAGCATGGAAAAGCCCCGGGCGAAATATCGGAGATTGACATTGATGCCATAGACCCCCGAAAAACCGCCGATTTCTCCCTTCACCAGTTTCCAACGACCAACATGCTCAAGGAGCTCAAAACCTACACGGACGTGGATGTCCGTGTACTGGTAGTGCAGCCCGGCCACATTCCGGAAGAAATCAACCCCGGCCTTTCGCCGGCCGTCACGCGGGCAATCAATGACATGTGCGCCCATATAATGGATATCGTAAGAAGCGACATCACCCCAGGGAAGATCACGCAAAGGAGATGATATGATTCAGTTTCGTGTCGGACGGCTTGCCGGGATGCTTGGTGTCCATCGAAACACCGTAAGCAATTGGATCAAAAGCGGGGCGCTCCCCGCAAGACCGCTTGCCGGAAAGCGATATACCATTGAAAAAGAATTGTTTATCCGTTTTCTTTTCTCACAGGGGGTCGAACCGGAAACGGCTGATCAGATCACGGGAACACGCGAAACACTGTCGCCCCTGAAAGAAAAAATCCAATCCAAAACCCTCAAAATTGAAAAAGAGGTGCCCATGTCAGACAGAATTGTGGGATCCGTCATGATTGTAGGCGGCGGAATCGCCAGTATCCAGGCATCCCTGGACCTGGCCGATGCCGGCTATTTCGTTCACCTGGTTGAAAAGAGGCCCGGCATCGGCGGCCGGATGGCCCAGCTGGACAAGACCTTCCCCACCAACGACTGCGCCATGTGAATTCTCTCGCCGAAACTGGTCGAGTGCGGTCGGCACTTGAATATCGAGCTTTTAACCCTCTCCGAGGTGGTTGGTGTAAAAGGGCAGGCAGGCAACTTCACGGTCACGGTCCGCAAAAACCCCCGCTACATCGATATGGACAAATGCATTGCCTGCGGGATCTGCGCGGAAAAATGCCCCAAGCTGGTCACGGATGATTACAACGTAGGCCTTTCCAAACGGAAATCCGCCTATATCCCCTACGGACAGACAATTCCCCTCAAATACGCCATTGATGCGGAAAGCTGCATTTTTATCCAGAAGGGAAAGGGGAAATGCCTCGCCTGCGAGAAATTCTGCCCCACCGGGGCCATCAATTTCAAAGACAAAGAACAAATCGTAACGCTCAACGTGGGCTCCATGATTCTATCGCCCGGGCACAAGGCGTTTGACCCGTCTGTTTTTGATTTTTACGGCTACAGGAAAATCCCCGACGTGGTCACCGGCATGGAATATGAGCGGATGCTGTCGCCGGGCGGACCCTTTCAGGGGCACGTGGAAATGCCCTCCAATGGAAAGACGCCCGAGAAAATTGCCTGGATTCAGTGCGTGGGATCGCGAAACACCAACAAAAGCGACAATGGATACTGCTCCAGCGTCTGCTGCATGTACGCCATGAAACAGGCACTGATCACAGAGACCCACATTCCCGGCGGGGGGAAGCAGACCATTTTCTTCATGGACATGCGCTGCCACGGCAAGGAATTCGAACATTATTACAATTATGCAAAAAACAAAAACATCCGTTTCATGCGCGCCCGCCCCCACACCATCGAGGCCGGGCCGGGGGGCGTCGGCGTAAAAATGGTCTATTCCACCGAAGACGGTCAAAAGGTGGAGGAAAACTTTGACATGGCCGTGCTTTCGATCGGCCTGGAAGCGCCCCGGGACGCCCTTGACATCGCGGAGAAAACCGGAATCCGGCTGACGAACTACCGATTTGCCGAAACCGGCAGCTTCAATCCCGTGGCCAGCTCCAAAGCGGGCATTTACATTGGTGGATCCTTCATGGGCCCCATGAACATCCCCAGCGCCGTTGCCCATGCGTCTTCCGCAGCCTCCTGCGCCGCAAGGGAACTGGTTTCCGCCAGGGGAACCCTCACCCGGAAGAAAATCTATCCCCCGGAAGCGGACATTTCGGGCCAGGCGCCAAAAATCGGGGTGTTTGTCTGCTCCTGCGGCATCAACATTGCACAGTACGTGGATGTGGGCGAAATAACGGCATATGCGAAAACCCTCCCCCACGTGGCTTACGCGGAAAACAACCTGTTCACCTGCTCCACGGATTCCCAGGGGCAGATGGCAAAGATCGTCCAGGAGCAGGGGCTGAACCGGGTGGTAATCGCCGCTTGCTCGCCGCGCACCCACGAACCCCTTTTCCAGGATACCTTAAAGGAACTGGGCATCAACGGCTACCTCGTGGAGATGGCCAACATCCGGAACCAGAACTCCTGGGTTCATCAGAAACAGCCGGAAAAAGCCACGCAAAAGGCAAAAGACCAGGTGCGAATGGCCGTTGCAAAGGCGGGAAGGGTATATCCCTTATCCCAGATGGAAGTGGCTGTCGTAAGCCGTGCGCTGGTCATCGGCGGCGGCGTGACCGGCATGACCGCGGCCCTGGGGCTGGCGGACCAGGGCTTTGACACGGTCCTGGTTGAAAAAAGCGGCCGGCTGGGAGGTAATGCATGGCATTTGCAGACCACCGCAAATGGAGAGCCCATCCGCCCCATGCTGGACGCCCTTATAGACCGGGTGAACGGGCACGATCGCATTGAAGTGCTCACCAACGCCCGGATCGCAACGGCAACGGGGTCGGTCGGCAACTTTACCAGCGATGTGGAAACGGATGGCGGCAGCCGAACGCTTTCCTACGGGGTTGCCGTTCTGGCAACGGGGGCTCAGGAATCCGTGCCCGAAGAATACCTCTACGGAAAGGATGACCGCGTTCTGACCCACCTGCAGTTCGACCGGCTCCTGACAGACGACCCGGACCGGGTCGATTCCGCCGAAAGCGCGGTGTTTATCCAGTGCGTGGGATCGCGCGATGAAAAAAGACCCTACTGCAGCCGGCTGTGCTGCACCCACTCGGTAAAAGCCGCGGCTGATCTCAAGGGCCGCAAACCCGACATGAGCGTGTTCGTCCTGTACCGGGACATGCGCACCTACGGGTTAAACGAAGACCTCTACAAAAAAGCCCGGGAAATGGGCGTGCTGTTCATCCGTTACGACCTGGAGAACAAACCGCAGGTGACAACGGACGGAGACCGCCTCATGGTAAAGGTCACCGACCCGGTGATCGACCGGAAAATCGCCATTGACACGGACCTTTTGATCCTTGCCGCCGCGGTCGAGCCCAACGACGTGGAAGACCTGGTGTCCATCTACCGGTGCGCGACAAACCAGGACGGCTTCCTGAACGAAGCCCACCCGAAACTGCGCCCCGTGGACATGGCGGCCGACGGTCTTTTCGTGGCAGGCATCGGCGCGTTCCCGAAACCGATCGACGAATCCATCTCCCAGGCCCAGGCGGCCGCATCCCGGGCATCCGTCATCCTTTCCAAAGACGTGATGTATCTGGATGCCATCAAGTCGCACGTCACGGAAAACTGCGACGGATGCGCCATCTGTCTCGATGTGTGTCCCTACCAGGCCATATCGATCACCGCCTATGCCCAAAACGGCCGCATGGTAAAAAAGGTGGAGACCGACAAGGCGCTGTGCAAGGGGTGCGGCATCTGCCAGGCCGCCTGCCCCAAGGGGGGGATAATCGTGCACGGGTTCACCATAGAGCAGCTGCAGGCCCAGATTTACGCGGCCCTGGACCTGCCGAACTGAACATAAAGGAGAAATAAACATGGCCACAGCATTTGAACCGAAAATCATCGGGTTTCTGTGCAACTGGTGCGCCTATGCCGGCGGGGACCTGGCCGGAATCATGCGCTTCCAGTATCCAAGCGATATGCGGGCGATCCGGGTGATGTGCTCCGGCATGGTCCCCCCGGATCTCGTTGTGGAGGCCCTGAACAAGGGGGCGGACGGCGTGCTCGTCATGGGGTGACACCCCGGTGAATGCCATTACCTGGACGGTAATGACAAAGCACAGGCCAGATCGCACGTTATCAAACTCGTTCTGGAAGAATCCGGCATCGACCCCGAGCGCTTCGACATCCAGTGGGTATCCTCTGCCGAGGCCGCCCGCTTTGCGGACATCGTCACCCGTTTCACGGAAAAGATCACCGCATTGGGCCCCAACATCCCCGGCGGCGTCATTGCCGGGCAGGCTGCAACCGTATCCGGAGATGCGGCCAAAAGCCGGCATCCGGCCAATCCCGAATAAAAAGGAGCAGGTGATGAGAGCCGAAGAAATCAGACTGGGCAAAACCAGAAAAAGCCTTTTCAAGGATCACGTCA
>SLGU01000373.1 GCA_007136525.1 Desulfobacteraceae bacterium
CAGTCCAGGATCGATGGTTTTCAGCAGGCGTTCGGCCGCATCGGCGTCGGCCACCTCATCCTTGCCCGCCACCACTGCAAACAGGGGATGCGGCCAGCGGGAAATATTTTCCCTGACCCATACCTGGGCTTTGAGCAGCTCGGCTCCGAAACGCATGGTGGCCTTTTGGGCCCGAATCCCGTCTTCCTCGTCTTTTCGGTGCCGCCGGGTGATTTCGGTATCATGGGTCAGCATATCGGTGATGTCCGGGCCGGGGATGGGCGCTTTTGGCAGAACCGTGCCGAGTATTTTAACGATGGGGATCATGATGGGCGATACTTTTATGGCGTTCTCGTAATAGGGGGAAGACATGATATACCCCTTGATCCGCGCGTCGTCCGCCGCATGGGAGATCCCGAAAAAGGTGATGATCAGCCCGCCCATTGAATGGCCCATCACAAATATCGGGATATCGGGATAGGCGGCCTTTGTCCATGCCAGAAATTTTTCCGTGTCTTCCGGAAACCGGCTGAAGCGGTCGATGTAGACCTTTTCCTGTTTGTGGCCGCGCATGTCATAGGACACCGTGGCAAGCCCTTTTTCCTTGAAATAAAGCGCCGGCGTCACATAATCGCCGGCATGGGCCAACCCGCCGTGAATGGCCATGATCACGGCCTTGGGTTTATCAGGTTCCCAGATGTGAATGTCAAACGATTGGCCGTCAGCGGCGTTGAACCTGTCCATGCGTGTTTCGGAAAATCTCATGTTGGTTCCCTTTTGATGGTGTGTTTGTCAAAAACCGGCTCCAGAAACGATAAACGCTTCCACGCCCGTGACCCAAAAGATGTGCAACCGGAAAAAAGCCAAAGGCATTTGATCTTCATAACCGGTATTCACCTGTAATACAACCGGTTTTCTATTTTATGGTGTGGAACAAAAAAATCGCGGTCAAGAAGCTGCCAAAGCAGATGTCCGGCTCGAAGTCCTTCCCAAGCGGCAGGAAGCAAGAGGAAAGAAAACCGAAAAAACACAAAGCCATAAAGAAATGATGCCATTTCAGTGCGAATTGGAATACATATGAATAAAGGAGGACGCCCATGACCGATTACCGATCCAAAAGCTGGTGGCTGGAATCCCTGCCTGAAGCGATTACCCCCAACCCGGCGCTCACCGGCCAAAAAACCGCGGATGTGGCCGTCATCGGCGGCGGATACACCGGACTGTCCGTGGGATATCATCTCAAGCAGATAAACCCGGATCTGGATGTCCGCATCATCGAATCCGATGTGTGCGGGTATGGGGCATCGGGGCGAAACGGCGGGTTTTCCATGACCCTGTTCGGCCTGACCAAGGGCATCACAAAATTCCGGTTCAACGACCAAAAGGCCCGGGCCGCTCATGTTTACATGGAAAACGCCGTGGATTACCTGCACGACGTGATTACAAAAAACAACATCGAATGCCAGTACGAGCGAAGCGGATACCTGTTGGTGGGCACCAGCCCGGGCCAGGTCCGGCGGGTGGAGCATGATTTCAGGATCATGGAAAAATGGGGCCTGGGGGGGGTGGAGCGCTGGGACCGCGCCCGGCTGGCCGAAGAATTTCACACGGACTACTATAAAATAGGGTGGTTCGAACCCCGGTGCGGCATCCTCAACCCGGCACGGCTGGCCCGGGGCATGAAAAAAGAGGCCGAAGCCCAGGGCGCGGTCATTTATGAAAATTCCCCGGTTAAAAGTTTCGGGCGCAAAACCGGGGGCGGATTCGTGGTCAACACCGAACACGGGGTACTGGAAAGCGAATACCTGGTGCTGGCCACCAACGCCTATTCGGTCCTCTTTCCCGAGCTTAGAAAACTCCAGTACCCGGCATTCACGCATATCGTCATGTCCGAACCCCTGACCCCGGAACAATATGACGCCATCGGCTGGAAAAACCGCGCCGGGGTGGAAGACGCCCGGGACCTGATCCACTATTACCGGCTCACCGCGGACAACCGCATCGTCATGGGCGGCGGGGACGTCTCCCTGGGATACGGCGCGGACCTGGACAAGGACCTCAATGAAAAGACATTCGCCCTATTGAAAGCCCACGTGACCGAGGTCTTTCCCCAGCTTGAAGGCCTGCGCTTCAGCCACCAGTGGGGCGGGCCGGTATCCATCACCACGGACATGGCGCCGGTGATCGGCTACCTGGGCAAAGACAAAAAGGCCATTTTTTCCATGGGCTGCATCGGCCACGGGGTGTCGCTGACCACCTACAACGGCAAAACCATTGCCGAGCTGATCACCGGCCGGCAGACCGAGCGCACAGAGATGTTTTTCGTGGGACGCAAAGTCTTTCCCTGGCCCCCGGACCTGGTCACCTACGGCTTGGGGCAGGCGGTGCGCGGGTTCATGAAGATCGAGGACCGGCTGTATTATAAATGACAGGAGATGCCATGATTATCGACATCCACACCCATCTGGGGGATATCCTCAACCCCGGCGGCGGCGGGCTGATTTTTAGGGAAAACATCCGGAAGCAAGCCGGTTTCGACATGATTTCCGTTTCCGAATTTTTGCATCATTCGGGAGTGACCCACCGGTTTGACGCGTGGCTCTATGAAAAGACCTACAATATGGTCACCCGGGCGTCCATCGCCCGAAACGCCACCGCCACCCTTTCCAACATGCAGCAGTCCATGGATGAGGCCGGCATCACCTGGTCTGCCTGCATGCCCATTCCGCCCTACCTGACCTTTGAAGACCTGAAAACGGCAAAGGAAAAAGAGGACCGGATCATCCCCTTTACCGGTGTGGATTATACAAAGAACACAACAACCGATGAGTTGGAAGCCGTCTTTGCCGCGGATGTGGCGGCCGGGGCCAGGGGGCTGAAGCTGCATCCCATCATCCAGCGAACGCCCTTAACCGATGCGCAGACCCTGGGGGCGGTGGCGGCGTTTTCCGCCCACCGCCTGCCGATCCTTTTTCACTGCGGGATTTCATCTTATTACATCGAGCCGGAGCAGCAGACCCGGGCGTCGGCGGCCCTGGGCGGCATTGCGTATGCCCGGGAGCTGGTTGCCGAATTTCCGGACGTCGCCTTTATCGCGGGTCATGCCGGGCTGTTCAAATACCGGGACGTCATCGACCTGCTGAGCCCGTATAAAAACGTCTGGGTGGACACCTCTTTTCAGGCGGTCGGCCACGTGCGGGAACTGATCCGGGCCTTTGGCCCGGAGCGGGTGATGTTTGCCTCGGACTGGCCCTTCGGCAACCGGCCGCCGGGCATCCGGATCATCAAGAAGGCCTGCCGGGGTGACAAGGGACTGGAGCGGCGCATTTTTTATGAAAACGCGGCCGATCTTCTGGGGATTGACTGAATTGCGGTGGAAAACCGACCCGCCCGCGGCGGTTGCCAAAATAGAGCCATGCATCGGCTTTGGGCACCAAACAGACGGGATGGACGCAATCCAAATCTACCAGGGCCGCCAGGGGGGCACTTGCACCACCTGCATTCTTTCGTCGGTTGAACGGTAAGCATCTGAAATTTGAGGGATGCCATCCTGGTTGCGGGGCTGGGCCGCGGTGTAGGCCATTAAGGCATGCCAGGTTTTCAGTTCTTCCCCTTCAACATAAACAATGCTGCTTTGTATGTCGACCTCGTTTCCGTCCTTATCCTTGGGGATTACCCGGAAACGCGGCATCCTTTTGTTCATCAACGGCATATACAACCCCATATAGTAGTCCATCACAACCCGGTAAAGGGTTTGATCATCGGGCGGAATTTCAATGTATTGACCCGTCTCGTCATCGTAATATTCGATTGCAACCACCGAGCGGAAAGAGGGTATGGGCAGATTCAAAAACGGCACCCTCAAGAGTATGGCTTTATTCGGGTCATATTGAATCCGTCCGCCTGAAAACTGTATGAAATAGATACTGCAAAGGGCCTGGCTTAAAAAAATCTGCCTTGCCACCGTGGATCTTACTTCGCTGCCGGTAAGATAAAACGAAAGAAGGGGCAGTCCGGGCTTGCCGTCCGGGCCGAAGCCGAGGGACGCCATGCGGTTCAGGTCGTAAAAATCAACAGCTCCCGGATAAATATTTTCCCGGATGTGGCCGTTTACAGTGCCGGCAAAATGGACTTTTTCACCGGTTTTTTCTTCAACCACCCGCCGGTAGGCGTCGGCAACGTAGTTTCCCAGCGGCGTCTCCCGATTCTGCCAGCGATGTTCGCCGGGCGGGATGTTATACAGCGGGAAAGGCGCGTAAGCCACGGTATCGGCGATGTTGTTAAAAGCGCCGTTGGTCAGCCTGGAAATCATGGCGTTGAGTTTTTCCGTATATTTTTCAACCATGGCCGCAATGCGCGGATCATCTTCAACAGAATGATCAATGGGTATCAGAAATGGCTGTCGCGTTTCCGGGTTCCGCAGGCGCAGGCGACTGTTTGACGGGTTGTAGGCAAATTCAAGCAATCCGAGATATTCCAGGGCATATCCCGCCTGGACGATCAGGGTGTCCCCCTGGCGGACCGGTTCATGCAGCGGGGTATGGGTATGGCCGCCGACGATAAGATCGATGCCGCCCACCTTTTTTGCCAATGCGATATCTTCTTCGACTCCGGAGTGGGTGATGCCGATAACAACATCGGCGCCTTGTGCTTTTAATTTCGCCACGGCCTTTTTCGCGGCTGAAAAAGGATCGGAAATGCTCAACGGATCAGTGTAAAAGGACAACAGGGATGCGTCTTTTCCAAAAAGCCCGAAAAAGCCGACAATGATTCCGTTTTCAAGTGTTACAAGGTGGGTCGGCTTGATTATTTCATGCAGGGGGTGATCCTTCGGCGCCTTAATATTCGAAGAGACCACAACCGGTGGTGTGAACCGTCCGTCTTTGGGAGCCATTGCCAGGTATTTGCTCAGGATGTCAACGCCATAATCGAATTCATGATTGCCGAGCGTCATGGCGTCGTATCCGATTTCCGTCATTAATGAAATTTCAGGTGCGTGACCGTCCAGGATCAACCAGCTGTAGAGATATTCACTGAATATATCTCCTGCCGAGACCGTCAATACCGGCTCGTTAAACGCATTTTTTTCCGCCCGAATCTCTTGGACAAGCGTCGCCAGTCTGGCAAACCCGCCCTTGGCCCGGGTTTCGATAGGGTGCGGGATTAACGCGGAATGCTCATCGTTGGTATGAAGTATGGTAAAATACAATTCAGATTCCGATGATTGGGCGGTTTTTTCAAATAATAACGGAAACGCTGTGAAGTTTAATAAAAGAAGAATTCCTATGATTCTCATGGCTCGCTGCATTGTGTTTACCCCTGATTAAATAATAAAAGCCATTTTTTCTTAATTTTGCCGCTGCCGGCGGGCAGGCTGAACAGCAGGCCGTCTTCACCTATGGTGATTGGCCCGGGAAAGCGTTAAATCCAAAATGTTTTGCAGTCTTCCGTCAGCGCGTTTTAAAGGCTCAGTTCGGTCAGCATTCCCTTGTGAGACGGATAGTAGAGGACGCCGTCAAATCCCGGTGTGATGGGCAGTCCAGCGCCCTGCGGCAGAACCGGGCTCCGGGCCAATTCCATTCCGGTGGCGGCATCCCGCCAGACAACGCGCACCGTTGCAAGTGACGGCGGATTCGCATCATCTAAAACCAGCGTTCGATTGTTCGGGGGGCCCATGATCGCGGCAAAGCTCAGCGATCGCTGCTTGACTGTCCATGCCGTGGAAAATCCCTTTTCCGTGTCAAAATCAATGGCGGCAAGCCTTCCTTTTAGAAAGTCATACGCGTAGATCCGTCTGTTCTCAACATCCACTGTGGGCAGGCTCCATTGAAGTGATCCGGGCAGCCACCAGCGGTCGGCAAAAGGGGAGAAGTGAAAGACTTTGCCGTCATCCGCCTGGGAGACAGCCGTCAGGGAGAGCGGCGCCCATGATAACTGAAAGTTCGTCTGAACAACCACGAAATCGCCGAAAACAGCCGGCGCCGTTCCCGGTTTCTGACGGCCGGAGCAATATCGGACCGGCCCCCAGTGACCGTCCAAGGTTATTTGGTTGTTTCGGTATATATATCGAAACAGGTTGTTGATCCCGGAAACGTAAATATAATCGACATCCTTAAAGACGGTGTTGCTGATGCGGCCCAGAACGGGCTCATTTACCGTTGCGGCGGTCACGAGCGTCAAATCCTCGGGCTCGACAACGGCGATGATGGAAGGCACGTCTTTGTCATGATGAAACAGCAGCGCCCGGATACTGTCCGCTGTAGCGCCCTTTTTACGGGTCATTGACTTGGCGACCAGGTGTCCGTCGGACAGGATGCTGAAACCGTTATAGACCGTGTCTCCCGGTTTTCGACCTTGGGGTGTGGGCAGTTGTAAACGCTTCAGGATGGCGCCGTCTGCGGGATCTATTTTAGCCATATGATAGCCATTGACAAGATAAACGTATCCATTGCCGTGAATGCCGATGACCCCGGGGTAATCCCAGTCCCCGTCTTCTTTTGCGTCATGAATTTGGGTTTTCCATAATATTTCCAAAGAATGGGCGTCGATCTTTGCCGCATAAGGGCCGGTTGCGCATGAATCGCCGTCACTCACGCATTTGTCAGTGGACATCGTGGCGCCGCCAAGGGCAAAGAGCTCCTCCTTGTCGCGGGTTACGACATTGTATATCCCGGGAAGACCTTTCACTGTTCTTGCCTGGACGGTAACGGGGCCCGATCCGGTGATTTCGGAAAATGCGCATGTATGCGGGAACGTATGGGTTCTTTCCGAAGAAAACGCTTCACCGGGCGTAACTGTCGGGTACCAGGGACTGTCCGCCGTTTCGGGCCTAAGGGTTGCTGATCGGAAGCATCGGTCATGCATGTGCATTTCAACGCCGACAAGATCGCTGTTAAACGTTCTGTTCTGATCCCAAAGGATAAAAATGCCGGTTACAGAAATCACAAGTGCAAGAACCGCAGCAATTATTCCGGTTCTTTTCATTTTCTCTCCCGGGTTTTTTAAAGTCATCTAAGCTCATGATCCGCCCGTTGCAAAATGATGATTGCCTGCTTTTTTAACGATCGTAAAAACATTAAAGGGGCGGGAATAATCTGTCAAGCAGATTTTAACGATCGTTAAAACCTTCTTGTCAGCATCATGCGCGTGCAGGCGGCGCTTTTTGAGGAGGTTCTGGAAACCGTTAGCGCCGACTATTATGCATCATCAATGAAGAAGCGTTTATGACATCGGCAATTGCCTGTATCAGGGAAAAAGTTTCAGAAACCGGTCGCTGCCAAGTCCATAAATTATCCGCATGACATGCTCGAACAAGGGAATGTTCACCTTTTCATCAATTTCAGGGGTATGAAGAAAATTGGGTATGGCATTAATCTCGATAAACGTCAGGTCCCCGTTATCCAGCAATAGGGCATCGATTCCCAAAAGCAGGTAGCGCAATGGGTTGGAGGCTTGCAAGTTCTCTTCCAGAACCGGCAGCAATTTCCGCATTGATGCCGCTGCCCTTTCCATAATATTTTTGTTTTCCGGAAGTGTTGACAGCATTTTCATCTCTATGCCGCCCTGACCATTATGGTATCCCCTGTGTTCCACCTGGACCTTGTAGTCTGTGCTGCCCGGACTATAGATGGGCCCATGAAGCAAGGCAAACCCGTCATCAAACAGGTAGAGGCTTTTATTCCATAAAAGCGCATAGATCCGTAGGGTAAATTTTCTGTTTTCAATGAGCGCAATATTCTCAATGCCTTCCTGGATAATATTAAATTTTGGAAGCTCAAATGTTTTCAGCAGGTCATTGGATAGGACCTGGATGCCCCTGCCGCCTGACAGATGAGCAGGCTTGACAAACCATATATTCACATCTTTCCCATGGTTCATGGCGTCTGCCACATGGTTGTATGTTGCCGGAAAAACGCCTTGGATATTATGTTTTATCAGAAGTTTATTGAGCATGGACTTACTTTCAAGATGATTATAAACCGCTGAATCAATCAGGCGTATGTCCTCATTTCGTTCATCCGGGTTTTCCCCGTAAAATTTGCACCAATAGCTGAAAATGGGCAATTCATCAAAGTTGACAAACTCTTTTGACACGTTTTCAGCCGCTTTTTTAAACAACTTTTCTGCGCGGTTTACCTTGATTTGAAGCATGGGTAGTCGTTCCTTGCCTTGGGACCCCTGGGTGATCAGATAAAAGGGGCGAATTTGACAGGAGGATTCGGTTTTCTTTCAGTCTTTCGGTGCCTTTTGCAGGCGTTCCAGCAGATCGGGCGAGGCATAGCCGTCAGGCGGCAGCCCTTGCGCCGCCTGGAAATTGCGGATTGCGGTGTTCGTTCGGGGGCCGGCAAGACCGTCTTCCGGACCGGCGTCAAATCCGAGGCGGTTTAAATGCGCCTGGATCTTTTTGATCTCTTCCCGCGACAGGGGGGTATGCGCGGCACCATGGCCGTGCACAATTCCCGGCATCCCGATGATGCGGTCTGCGAGATGGCCCACTGTTATGGCATAGTTGATGGAACGATTCCATCCCATAATGACCCTGAAATTATCGTAAACCAGAAATGCGGGGCCCTCGCGGCCCTGGGGAAGGATGACCGAGC
>SLGU01000361.1 GCA_007136525.1 Desulfobacteraceae bacterium
ATATCTGCGTTGCGAGCAATCTTTGAAGAATCTCATCACGCCAAAGGCGTGACTCAATTCTTAAAATATTGCTCTCGCCTTGATCTTGAGCTTTTTACAAAACCGTCTGAAAACTACTTTTTACGGGTTCATCAAGATTTTAGATCCGTTTTACCGGGCTTGAAAGCCCGCACTGAAAATACTATCATCCGGAGGATGCCATGACAGAAATCGTTGATATTACGGCAAGAGAAATACTGGATTCACGGGGGAACCCGACCCTGGAAGTCGATGTGCTGCTGGAGTGCGGGGCATTCGGTCGGGCGGCGGTGCCTTCCGGGGCTTCCACGGGCGCCCGTGAAGCACTGGAACTCCGTGATGGCGACGCGACCCGATACGGCGGCAAGGGGGTATGCCAGGCTGTTGACAATGTCAACAGCCTTATCGCGCCGGCTGTTTATGGCATGGACGCATCCGACCAGTATGAACTCGATATGGCGATGATCGACCTGGACGGCACCGAAAACAAATCAAAGCTGGGTGCCAACGCCATCCTGGGCGTTTCAATGGCGGCGGCCCGGGCGGCGGCCGATGCCTATGGCCTGCCCCTGTATCGCTACCTGGGCGGCATCAGCGCCAAATACCTGCCGGTGCCCATGATGAATATCGTGAATGGGGGGTCTCATGCCGCAAACAACCTGGATATCCAGGAATTCATGGTCATACCGGTCGGGGCAAAAACCTTTGCAGAAGCCGTTCGCATGGGCGCGGAAGTGTTCCATAACCTCAAAAAAATTCTGGCCGGCCGGAACATGGTCACCGCTGTGGGCGATGAAGGCGGCTTTGCGCCCAACCTGCAGTCCAATGAGGAGGCGCTCAAGGTGATTATCGAGGCCGTGGAAAAGGCGGGCTTCAATCCGGGAAGCGATATCGGCCTCGCACTGGATGCCGCTGCCAACGAGTTCTACAAGGATGGAAAATATATACTGCAGTCTGAAAAACGGCAGTTGAGTCCGGCAGAGATGATCGACTATTATGCCGACCTCATCGACCGGTACCCCATTTTTTCCATCGAGGACGGCCTTGCGGAGCAGGACTGGGACAACTGGCCCCTGATGACGGAGAAACTCGGCCGCCTGGTACAGCTGGTCGGCGATGATGTGTTCGTCACTAATCCCGCCATTTTTTCAAAAGGCATCGAAGAGGGCCTGGCAAACGCCATCCTGATAAAGCTCAACCAGATCGGTACCGTCACGGAAACCCTCCAAACCATTGACATGGCCAAAAGTGCCGGGTACGCAACGATCATTTCCCACCGGTCCGGGGAAACCGAGGACTATTTTATCGCGGACCTTGCGGTGGGGGTGTCCGGCGGGCAGATCAAAACCGGATCATTGTCCAGAAGCGACCGCGTGGCCAAATACAACCAACTCATTCGCATCGAAGAAGCACTGGGTGGCAGCGCCAGGATTGCGCCGAACATTTTTCTTTCATAAAACCGCTTGCAGGTGGATCTGCATGAGATTCATGGTAAAACCGGCCCGCTGGGTTACCGCGCTGTTTGTCGGGGTCATGGCTGCTTTCAGCCCGGCATCGTCTGACGGGTATGTCCTTCCCGCACCTTATGTCCTGGAACAGATGGTCGCCGGCTTGAGGATTCCCCGCGAATTCCAGGTAATACAGGCGCTGCACGTGTCTCGGCAGGTCGAAGACGCCAATCTGGCGCAGGCTTACCTGATAAACCCGGTATATGAGCAGGTGGTGAATTACCGCCTCCCCGGCATGTTCCGGGTTGACACCACAGGCCACGACCTGCACCTGGTCTACATTTCGGCGCCGACGCATTCAATTACAATTGTTGACGATATTCTCGTGTCTGAGTCGGCTGACTGGCTCTACGGTTATGGAAAGCTGTTTTCATACGACCGGGGGAGAAGCCTTGCGGGCCGGCTTGCATCCATGGGGATCGATGTCCGTGTTATCAGCCTGGGCCGCCTGGACAAAACGGTTTACTACGTCATCGGGGCTCAGTACCCGGACATCAGCGTACCCCAGTTGTGGGTCGACCGGGAGACCTTCAGGCCTGTGCGGCTGGTGGCATCCGGGGCCGGAACGCAGCCGGGTGTGCCGGGCGAAGATGTCTTGTTTTCCAAGTGGCGGCGATTTAACGGTATGCAGTATCCCGGGGAAATAACGTTTTATGAAAACGGGGAGGAAGCTCAGAAAATCATTGTTGAATATGTGGATGTCCACCCGGGCCTCAGCCCGGGCCTGTTCGACATCGACGCCTGGGAGTCCCCTTTGACAGATGGTGACGAAGCGGAAGAAGACCCGGACATTGCCATTGAAATTCAGCAGGAGATCGAACGGTTTAAGCGCATATTTGAATAATTCAAAAAGGACGGCTTTTACAAAGGGCGTCAAACAACAACCAGCAGCATAAAATCGTCAAGGAAACATTATGCCAGGAAAAACAAAGTTCATTTTCGTTACCGGCGGGGTCCTTTCGTCTCTTGGAAAAGGATTGGCCTCGGCTTCCATCGGCGCACTGCTTGAAAGCCGCGGTTTGAGCGTTACACTCCTGAAGCTGGATCCCTATATCAACGTCGATCCCGGTACCATGAACCCCTTCCAGCACGGCGAAGTCTTTGTAACCGACGACGGGGCCGAAACAGACCTTGATCTTGGGCATTACGAGCGCTTTGTCAGTGTGCGGCTCGGCCGTGAAAACAATTACACGACCGGAAAAATTTACCATTCGGTGATCTCGAAAGAGCGTCGCGGCGATTACCTGGGCGGGACCGTGCAGGTGATCCCCCATATCACCGATGAAATAAAGGCGTCCATTTTCAAAACGGCCAAAGACTATGATTTCGTTATCGTCGAGATCGGCGGTACCATCGGCGATATTGAAAGCCTGCCGTTCCTTGAGGCCATCCGGCAGTTCCGCTTCGATGCGGGCAAGGAGAATGTGCTCTATATCCACCTGACCTATATCCCCTTCATCGCCCCGGCCGGTGAGTTGAAAACCAAACCGACCCAGCACAGCGTGAAGGAATTGAGAAGCATCGGTATTCAGCCCGATCTGCTGCTGTGCCGGACGGATCGTTATCTGCCCAAGGAAATCAAGACAAAAATCGCTTTGTTTTGCAACGTGAGCCATGATGCCGTGATCACCGCCAAGGATGTGGACTGCATTTACGAGGTCCCCCTGGTTTTCAACAAGGAAGGCCTCGATGCCAAAGTGCTTGAAATGCTGAATGTGTGGACCGGGACCCCCCGCCTGGAAGACTGGGTCAAGCTGGTTGAACGCTGCAAAAACCCTTTGAAAAATGTGACCATTGCCGTGGTCGGCAAATACACCGACCTGACGGAGTCCTACAAAAGCCTCAACGAGGCGCTTTTTCATGGCGGGATCGCAAATGAAGCAGCCGTCGAACTCCGGTATATCGATTCCAGCACGCTCGATTCTGACAATTACGAAAAAGCCATCGAAGGCGTCGACGGTGTGCTTGTGCCCGGCGGTTTCGGGTCCCGTGGTGTGGATGGCAAGATCCTTGCCATTCGGTATGCCCGTGAGCACGGAATACCGTTTTTCGGCATCTGCCTCGGCATGCAGCTCGCGGTTATCGAGTTCGCCCGGAATGTTGTCGGGATTGAAGATGCCCACAGCTCAGAATTTGACCCGGACACATCCTCCCCGGTCATTTACCTGATGACCGAATGGTATGATGAGCGGACCCAGAGCGTTCAGCGCAGAGACATGTCGACTGAGAAGGGGGGGACCATGCGCCTGGGCGCCTACCCCTGCCGGGTTGAAAAAAACACCCTTGCATATGATGCCTACGCGCAGGACAATATCTCCGAGCGGCATCGGCACCGCTACGAATTCAACATGGCATTCAGGGACCGGATGGAAAAAAGCGGCCTGGTTTTTTCAGGTTTTTCACCCAAGGGGGACCTGGTTGAAATGGTCGAGCTCAAAGACCACCCATGGTTTCTGGGGTGCCAGTTCCACCCGGAATTCAAATCCCGTCCCATGGTGCCGCACCCCTTGTTCGTGGATTTTATCAAGGCGGCGCTGGCGCACAAATCCTCTGCTGACAAAGAAGCCGGCTGATGCAACCCATCCAGGGCAGATGCATCCACAAATTGCCCCCGCTCAAAAAGGGCGATCGCATTGGTGCGGTTGCGCCGGCAAGCCCTTTTGACACGGACCGTTTTTTATCGGGAGTGCAGGTTCTCAATGCCATGGGTTTCGAGGTGGTTTGGCAGGAGGGCTTGTTTGGCCGGGAAGGGTACCTGGCCGGGGCCGACGAGAATCGGCTGGCCATGCTGCACGCTTTTTTTATCGATCCGGAAATCGCCGCTGTATGGTGTGCCAGGGGCGGCTACGGGTCCATGCGGCTGCTGACGCACCTGGATTTACACCTGATGGGCAGCCGCCCGAAACCCTTTATCGGGTCAAGCGATATAACCGCCTTGCTGAACTTTCTTTGGCAGCAATGCGGCATACCGGCATTTCATGGGCCCATGATCGCTGCGCTTGGCGATGCCGATGAAAAGACGATCCGCTTTCTTGCATCCGCCCTGACCGGGAGCAAACCCCTTTCCATCCAGGCGGAAAACCCTGAAACCATTGTGCCCGGTGCTGCAACAGGGCCGGTTGCCGGCGGGAACCTGTCCACCCTGTCCCATTTGCTGGGAACCCCGTTTTTCCCGGATTTGTCCGGGGCCATTGTATTTCTCGAGGATATCGGTGAAAAACCTTATCGTATTGACCGGATGCTGACCCAGCTGCTTTATTCCGGTCGCCTTGACCGTGTTGCGGGCATCTGCCTCGGCACGTTCAGCAATTGCGGTGACATTGCTGCGGTCAACAGCACCATCCGGGAACGGCTGCAGTCCATGACGGTGCCGGTTGTTTCCGGGTTTCCGGCAGGACACGGCATGCCTTGCCTGACTTTACCGTTAGGGGTTGAAGCAACGCTAGATGGGGATAACGGGCGCCTTTGCTACACGGATAGCGCGTTTAAGTGACGGGTGCGCCCGACCCAGTGAGTTGCCGGCAGCTGGAAGGGTGATATGAATCGATTCAATGCCATCGATGAGCGGATGAACCGTGCGGTTGGGGAGGGTGTTTTCCCCGGCGGGGTGGTTATGGCAGGCGGGGCAGGGGGTGTGGACATTGCTGCTGCCGCCGGAATGACCCGCATTTATGAGGGCGGCCGAAAAGTTACGCCGGACACCGTGTTTGACCTGGCCTCCCTTACGAAACCCCTTGCCACGGCATTGGCTGTGATGCGCCTTGCTGCGGGCGGCAAAATCGCATTGACCGACCCGGCCTGTGAGGGTTTGAAAGGCGAATGCCCTTCCGAAAAAGCGGCAATCACCTGGGAAAACCTCCTGTGTCACAATTCCGGGCTGCCTGATTACCGGCCCTATTATGAAAAACTCCTGGCCATGCCGGAACAGGGGCGAAAATCCGCATTGCACCGCATGATCATGGCCGAGCCCCTGTTGTACGCCCCCGGGCGTTGCACCCTTTACAGCGACATCGGTTTTCTGCTTCTGCAGTTGTGCATCGAGGCGGTGACCGGCAAGCCATTTCCCTGTTTTGTTCAGAATGAAATCTATCCGTCGCTTTCTGTTTCCGGTTTGTTTTTTCCATCCGACAATGAACGGGGTACTGACTCGTCCGGTTATGCCGCAACCGAGGTGTGTCCTTTCAGGGGGTTGCTTCAAGGGGTGGTGCACGATGAGAACGCCTTTGCTGTGGGGGGTGCTGCAGGCCATGCCGGCCTTTTCGGTACGGCAGGGGCGGTATACCAGCTCCTGGCAAAGCTTTTGGATGCCTACGCAGGAGGCCATGGGGGCGGGTGGTTGAGCCCTGAACGGGTTCGGCGCTTTTTGACCGTTCCTGAAAATGCCCAACGGACCCCGGGTTTTGACGTGCCATCCAAGGTTGGTTCAAGCTGCGGCCGGTATTTCAGCAAAGCGCGCACCGTGGGGCACTTAGGGTTTACAGGGACATCCTTCTGGATGGACCTTGACCGGAAAATCATCGTCATATTGCTGACCAATCGTGTACATCCGTCCCGGTCGAATGAAAAAATCAAACAATTTCGTCCTGTTATACATGATGAAATCATGCAGCGGCTGTTATGACGCCCCTGGGTTCAAGGCAGCTTGTGTTTTGAAAAAGGCCCTGTGCCTGACCCAAGGATTTGCAACCAGTTGCCAATCGTATTTTCTGCTTGTAATGCAAGCCCGTTAGCGATATATCTGTTTCCGGGTCGATAAAGCCGGTGCGCATTGAATGGCCCCCCTCTGCAACATGCCTTCCTTTTGAGGTGTGGTCGCAGACCACTATGTTCCGCAGCTTGCAAATGACATCAAGGAGGTCAGACCTTGTTTTTGGACACATTGTTCGGGTTTTTTTCCAGTGATCTTGCCATTGATCTGGGTACCGCAAATACGCTCGTTTATGTCAGGGGAAAGGGCATCGCATTAAGCGAACCGTCTGTGGTAGCCGTCAGGACCGACGGCCGCGGCAAAAGCAGGGTTCTGGCTGTCGGGCTCGAGGCTAAAAACATGCTGGGACGCACGCCGGGCAACATTGTCGCCATAAGGCCCATGCATGACGGTGTCATTGCGGATTTTGACGTTACCGAGGCAATGCTCAGGCATTTCATCCAACGGGTGCACAACCGGCGAACCTTTATCCGGCCGCGCATTGTCGTGGCGGTTCCCACCGGCATCACGCCGGTGGAGAAACGGGCGGTCAGGGAAGCGGCTGAATCGGCCGGGGCCCGCGAAGTATTCCTCATCGAGGAGCCCATGGCGGCTGCCATAGGCGCCGGCATGCCCATTACCGAGCCCGGGTGCAACATGGTGGTCGATATCGGCGGCGGGACGACCGAAGTGGCCGTTATTTCATTGTCCGGCATTGTTTTTTCGCGGTCCGTCCGCGTTGCCGGGGACAAGATGGATGAAGCCATCATTCAGTATATCAAGCGAAAGTACAACCTGCTCATTGGAGAGCGCACCGCCGAGATCATCAAGGTCACCATCGGCAATGCCTACCCGGAACCGGACAACTATGAAACCATCGAAGTCAAGGGGCGGGACCTTGTTTCGGGGATTCCCAAGATCCTGGCCATTGATTCGGAGGAAATCCGCCTTGCCATTTCCGAGCAGATCGATACCATCGTTGAAACGACAAAGATAGTGCTGGAACAGACACCCCCTGAGCTGGCAGCGGACATCGTCGACCGCGGCATTGTCATTACCGGGGGCGGGGCGCTGCTCAAAAATCTCGATAAACTGCTCCGCGAAGAAACCGGTCTGCCCATTACCATTGCCGAAGACCCGCTGTCCACAATCGCCATAGGGTCTGGAATGACATTGAACAATCTTGATTTTCTGAAGCAGGTGGTAATCGATTAAACCATGTTTTCAAGAAAAACAATGGTCATCGCCGGCCTGGTGCTGCTTGTCGTGGTAAATGGTATTGTTTTTTCCTACAACTACATGCGGAAGTCCGCCTTTTATCCGGCTGCTGTGGAAACCGCCTTGTTTTTCATAGGGCCACTCCAGGAAGGCGTATCCCGGAGTACCGGCTTTGCTGAAAAGGTGTGGACCCGTTATTTCAGCCTTGTTTCAACGGCAAAAGAAAACGAAGCGCTGCGGCGAAAGCTGGCCGAAACCGAATACCTGGTTCATATGCACCGGGAAGAACTGCTGTTGAATGCCCGCATGGAATCGTTTGTTGAATTCAGCGGGGATGTGGCATATGAAACGGTTGTTGCGGATGTGGTGGGAAGGGATCCATCGGCCTGGTTTCAGTCGATTGTGATCAATAAAGGAAAAGCCGACGGGGTGCGTATCGGCCTGCCGGTTATGGTGCCCGAAGGCATTGTGGGCCAGGTCATTGGTGTTTCAGGACGTTATGCGAAGGTCCTGTTGATTATTGACCGTAATAACGCAGTCGACACCCTCGTGCAAAGAACCCGGGCACGGGGAATCGTGCGGGGATTGTCAAGCAATATCTGCCATTTTGAATTTGCCCTCCATAAAGCGGATGTCACCACGGGAGATATTGTCATCACTTCCGGGTTTGACGGCATTTTCCCCAAAGGGCTCCGGGTTGGGCGGGTGTCCAAGATTATCCGGCGAAGCGCCGGTATTTTCCAGGAGATTGAAATCACCCCCTTTGTTGATTTCAGCAGGCTTGAAGAAGTCATGGTTATTTTAAACCCGCCGGTGATTGACATCATGGATGACTGATCGGCCGTGACATGATTTATTTGAAAACAAGGTAGACGCATTCGTAAAAAATATCGATTAGACGACTTTGAAAAAAGCCAAGATCAAGGCTTGCGCCATTTTTGAAGAATTGATAGTACTTATGTGTACGTGAGATTCTTCGGAAATGGCGCGTAACGCAGATATTGGACTTTTTGCGAACCCGTCAAGGTTGATGAACCCGTAAAGTCTCGATCAGACGACTTTGAAAAAAGTTCAAGATCAAGGCGCGAGCCATTTTTGAAGAATTGATAGTACTTATGTGTACGTGAGATTCTTCGGA
>SLGU01000023.1 GCA_007136525.1 Desulfobacteraceae bacterium
CCAGGGTTTGCGGATCACCCCGGATACTTACCTGCAATTCAAGATTGACGAAATATGGATTAATCAGCAGCCGCCTGCCTCCGGTCCGGGCTACACCACTGCAGCCCAGTATTTGAGCCTGATATTCAACATGGAAAGCAATCTGCACCGGATTCAGTTTTCCCTCCCGGGACAGGAAGTGGACCTTGAATCAGGCACCAGCTTGCATTACACCTTCGGGCTGGGCGGGTTTCTGGCAGACAACATTTATAACCTTTTTGAACAGCAAGGGGTCGCTGTTCCCGAGCCCCTGTATTTGCAGCTCATTCATTTTAACCAGCAGTTTCTGGAGCTTGATGATCCCTCGGAAATTGAGCACATTCAGCGAATGACGACGGATGTCATCAATATTGTCGAAGGGTATAATGGCTTTGAATAAAAACGACAAAGGAGCGCTTATATGAATATATCCATCAAAACGATAAGAAAGTTGCTGGTGTTGATCAGCCTGTCTGTTTTCATTCATTTTCACAACAGCTCCTTGCATGCCGGCGAAGTGTTCTTTCCTGATTGTGAGGCAAGGGCATTGACGGTGGCAGAGGTAGATGTGGATGCCGGGGTTGCAATGGTTCAATCGCCCCATGGAGAAACAGAACTGTTATTTGTGGGGGACGTAATCGGAAAAGAAAAATTTTCGATCATTGCGATCCGGGCGTTTGTCATTGAACTGGAAAGCCCGCCCGATGATAACGGCCGAGTGCGCAGGGATTGCATTCCCGTGATGCCGTTGATGTCTTTTGAAGATATTTGATGCAAAAAAAGGGGGTTACAGTGATGAATCTGTAACCCCCTTGATTTTACTGGTGGGCCGTGTTGGAATCGAACCAACAACCTACTGATTAAGAGTCAGTTGCTCTGCCTAGTTGAGCTAACGGCCCGGAACAGTTTGCAGCGTGCCATGATTTTCAAAATTGTTCTTATAGCGGGATGCACCTGGTGTGTCAAATGTTTTTTCCGGAATCAATGCGGGATGCATCTGAAAAAAATCGTTTTCAGACGGTTTTGTAAAAGGTCAGGATCAAGGCGCCCCCCATGGGGCAACATCTTTTCAATACCCGTCCGGCCATGTGTTTTTGTCCTTTTTCCTGCGGTGCTTTCTTTCCTGTTTCCAATCCAGTTTCTTTTTTTTCCCTTTTGCTGTTTTTCCTGCTGTGGGTATGATCATTTCAGGCGTTACCATATATGTACCGTGCGCCGCTTGCGGCGCGGCGGGCCTATGGGTGGCGGCTGCCGCCTCTTTTTCAGGTTTTTTCGGCAGGGGCGGGCCGGTAAAGATGTCCGGCGGGATGTAATCTGCAAGAAAGAACAGGTCGGTAAACTGCAGGAACGATATACTGTTTTCCACAGCTTTTGACGCATGGATGGTCAGCAGGACCGCATTTTGGGCTTTCCGGCGCCCGAGGCGCTCGGCCATGTGCTTGTCCGGGGAGCAGATGACATGGTCGTGTCCGGCCGGGAAAATGCCTTTTTCCAGGGCGTGGGGATATGCTTTTTCCCGGACGCATGTGTACAGGAGTTTCGGCAATTGGCTGCAGGGAAGGGGTTCCGGAAGGTGCTGCCGGTCAATGGCGCGGATCAGGCTTTCTTTGATTTCAACGGGCGGCATGCTTTCAACGAGCATCAGTTCGTTCAGGCTGCTTTCCCGGATGTGCCGCCATCCATCGGTTTCGTTGAGCGCTTTCAACAGGTCTTTGATTTTTACATATCCGGATTCATCCGGGATAAGGCCGAATTCCTCCGGATGCTTTTCCAGCATGTATGACAAAAACTTTGCGAATTGCTTGATTTTCTTTTGCGGCGTCATTCCGGAAAATCTGTAATCCGTTGTTTAAGGCCGGGCCCGTTTGGCGTACCGTCAGGCAGCGTGTGCTTGACGGTGCCGGATGTCTCTGGTACATGTAGTAGTCCTGATGTATTATTACATGCGATTTTCCGGTTGTGTCAATGTTATTGTTCTGGGTTATTGTTCTGGGTTATTGTTCTGGATGCTATTGTGCTGAGTGTTGTTCGGGGGGTTGTTGGCATTCATTGGCGGCAGTCTGGAAACGTATTACAGGGCGTGTGGAAATTAAGAAACGGTTTTCCGGAACAAGGGGGAATAAATGAGAGTGAAGACAAATTCGGAGCGTTTGTTTGATCGGGCTGTGGCATTGATTCCAGGCGGCGTGAACTCGCCGGTGCGTGCCTGCCGGGCTGTCGGGGGAAACCCGCTTTTTATAGATAAGGCCCAGGGGAGCCGGATTGTTGACGCAGACGGCAACGAATACATCGATTTTGTAGGGTCCTGGGGGCCCATGATGCTGGGGCATCGCCATCCGGCTGTGATCGGTGCCATTGAGTCGGTGCTCAAGCGCGGGGTCAGTTTTGGCGCGCCCGTGGACCTGGAAGTGGAAATGGCGGAAATGATATGCAACGCCGTGCCATCCGTTGAAATGGTCCGCATGGTCAATTCCGGGACAGAAGCCACGATGTCCGCCATCCGGCTGGCCCGGGCCTTTACGGGCCGGGATATTCTGGTCAAGTTCGACGGCTGCTACCACGGCCATGCAGACACCCTGCTCGTGGCAGCGGGATCGGGTGTGGCGACATTGAATATCGCCGGAAGCCCGGGCGTCCCGGACGATACGATCCGCCATACGGTGTCTCTGCCGTACAACGATACAGACGCGTTCAGCCAATTGATGGCCGAAAAAGGGGATGCGGTGGCCGCGGTCATCGTGGAGCCGGTGGCAGGCAACATGGGGCTGGTCCCGCCGGAGCCGGAATTTTTGAACGCGCTTCGATCGCTGAGTGAAGCGCGTGGCAGCCTGCTGATTTTTGACGAGGTCATGACGGGATTCAGGCTGTCATACGGCGGCGCCCAGGCGCTCTATGGCATTTCACCGGATTTGAGCTGTTTCGGAAAGATCGTCGGTGGCGGGCTGCCGGTCGGGGCATACGGCGGGAAAAGAGAAATTATGGACCGTATCGCACCGGAAGGGCCTGTATACCAGGCCGGCACCCTTTCCGGCAACCCCCTTGCCATGGCGGCGGGCATCGCCACGCTTAAAGAGCTGCAGAAGCCCGGTTTTTACGAATCCGTAGAGGAGCAGGCGGATCGCTTGAGCAGCGGCATCCTCCGCATTGCAGACCGCATCGGGGTGCCCTTGTCCGTGAACCGGGCGGGGTCCATGATGAGCGTTTTTTTCACCGACCGGGAAGTGAGAAACTTTGAAGACGCAAAAACATCCAACCTGGATGTTTTCGGGGCGTATTACAACAAGATGCTTGAAAAGGGCATGTATCTGCCCCCATCCCAGTTCGAAGCGCTTTTTATTTCATCCGCCCATGACGCTGCTGACATCGATCTCTTTTTGTCCGCAGCAGAGGCGGTGCTGCCGGAGCTTGTGTAGAAGCCATTTCTAAACATCACACACGACCTCTCTTAAACCAGGGGCAATTGATCCGAGGTGAGCTGATTTGGAGCCCTTCGAGCTGGACCCCGTACTGAACAAAATCCCTGAAAACGTTTCATCCGTCCACATGACGGCGATTTGCGGCACGGCCATGGGTGCGCTGGCAGCCGCGCTGAAGGAAAAAGGGATCGCCGTGACCGGCTCGGATGCCGGCGTATACCCGCCCATGAGCACGTTTCTTGAAGGTCGGGGAATAACCGTTGCGGAAGGTTTTTCACCGGATCACCTGTCATACGGCCCGGACCTGGTTATCGTGGGAAACGCTGTCCGGCGGGATAACCCGGAAATTGCCGCAATCATAAAAAATAAACTTCCCTACGGTTCCATGCCGCAGGCGGTCAACCGCTTCCTGGTGGAAGGCCGGCAGGCGGTGGTGGTGGCCGGCACCCACGGGAAAACCACCACGTCCGCGCTTATTGCATGGCTGCTGACATTCGCGGGGTATGACCCGTCTTTTCTCATTGGTGGGATACTGGGCAATTTCGGCGCCAACTACCATGTGGGCGGCGGCGGGTATGCCGTGCTGGAAGGGGATGAATACGACACCGCGTTTTTCGACAAGGGTGCCAAGTTTTTTCATTATCACCCGGACATTGCCGTGCTTACCGGCGTTGAATTCGACCATGCCGACATTTTCAGGGACATCGATCACGTGGCGTCCGTGTTCGGGGCGTTTGTCCGCCGGATGAAACGCTCGGCCCGCCTTGTCGCCTATGACGCGGACCCGATCGTGGAAAGCCTGGTTGCCGGCCAAGCATGCCGTATGGAGACGTACGGGGAAAACCCGGGTTCGCACTGGCATGCGGGAAACATTTGGGCCGATCCCCCCTTCAGCGGTTTTGAGGTCTTGCGAAAGGGTAAACGGTTCGGACGGTTCAGGATGCGGCTCATCGGGGACCACAACCGCATGAACGCCCTTGCCGCTATCGCTGTGGTCGCCGGCATGGGAATACCCGCCGATGTCATTGCAGGGGGTCTTGAAGCATTCAGGGGGGTAAAGCGCCGCCAGGAAATCCGGGGTGTGAAAAACGGGGTGACCGTGATCGACGATTTTGCCCATCACCCGACCGCCGTAAAAAAGACCGTTGCCGCGGTAAAGGGTTTTTTCCCGGCGTCCCGTCTGATTGCCGTTTTTGAACCCCGGACCAACACCAGCATGCGCGACGTGTTCCAGGATGTTTACCCGGACTGTTTTGGCGGTGCAGACCTGGTCTGCATAAGAAAACCCCCCCTTCTGGAAAAAATACCTGAAGACCGGCGGTTTTCATCGGAAAAACTGGTTTCGGACCTGAAGGCCAGAACAATTGACGCCCATTATTTTTCTGATACCGCGGACATCGTCACATTTACAGCTTCCCGGGCGCGTTCGGGGGACATTGTGCTGGTCATGTCAAACGGGGGGTTTGACAACATTCATGAACGGCTGCTTGCAGCCCTTTAAAAGGCCTGCGGCACGGCAGCGTCATTTTGTCCGGAGGCGATCTATTTCCTGCCGGGCTTCCATGAGGTCTGCTGTGGTTTTTTTCAGGCGGTTGGCCATGATTTCTGCAAATGACCGGTAAACCAGGTATTTGAATGTCAGCCGGCTGGTTTCATCGAGATGGTCGATATGGGATACCTTGACGATAAGGCAGGTGGTCCTGCCCACTGAAAACACCGATGCCGAGCGGGCAACGCCGGTGATGACGCCGATTTCGCCAAAAACATCGCCTGTCCGGCGCAAAACGATGAGTTCTTTTCCGCCTTTCATCACCTTCACCCTGCCTGAGATGAGGTAAAACACCTGGTCATCCGAGGCGTTGTCTTCACTGAGGATAAGGTCGCCGTCCCTGTAGTCTTCAATGCTGCTCACTGCCAGCAGCTGCCGCAGGTCGCTCTCACTGAAGTTTTCAATGGCAGGGATAGTGCGCATCTGCTGTACCGTGTCGGTGTTTTCCTTTAAAAAGTCCTGGTCTTCATTTGCCATTTAAGGATCTCCATAGAAAAATATCATGCCCGGGCGATGGCCTGCTCCGGCATCAGCATGGGGAAAATGCATTTTTCTGACAGAAAAAAGGCGTGGCAGAAATCCACCGCGCCTTTTTTCTGTTGTTTCACCCCCGCTTCGGAGTTAAGGCGTGGGTTTTATTTAAACTTGCTATTTTTTCTGCAGTTCTTCGTCTTTCAGGACGCGGCGCAGGATTTTCCCAACCGGGGATACCGGGATGTCGTCCCTGAATTCGATCTGCCGCGGCCGCTTGTATCCGGCCATGTTGTCCTTGCAGAATTTTGATATTTCTTCCTCGGTTGCGGTCTGGCCGGGCTTCAGCTTGATATAGGCCTTGACGATTTCCCCGCCTTTGCCATCCGGCAGGCCGATAACGGCTGCCAGCTCAACCTTCGGATGCGTGAAGAGAACGTCTTCCACTTCCCTTGGGTATACGTTGAAACCGCCCACCAGGACCATGTCTTTTTTGCGGTCGGTGATGAGTATGTAGCCCTCTTCGTCCACGTGGCCGATGTCGCCGGTGAGGAAATACCGCCTGCCTTCGATTTCACGGAACACGGCCTGGTTTTCCTCGGTGCGGTTCCAGTACCCCTTCATGACCTGGGGACCGGAAATGGCGATTTCGCCGTCTTCCCCCTGGGGAAGGGGCGTCTGCCCGGTATCGAGGTCCACGATCTTGATGTCGGTGCCGGGTACCGGGAAGCCGACGCTCCCGATCTTGCGCCCTTCCTTGCTTGTCGGGTTGGCGGATGCGACCGGGGATGTCTCGCTCAGACCGTAGCCTTCAAAGATAACCGCGCCGGTTTTGGCTTCGAACTGTTTGCAGACTTCCGGCGGAAGGGGTGCGCCTCCGGAGAAGCAGCCCATGAGCGATGTGCAGTCGAATTCGTCAATTCTTGCATGGTTTGTAAAGGCCACAAAAACAGTCGGAACTGCCGGCAGGAGCGTTCCCTTGTATTTCTGAATGGCTTCCAGGACAACCGTGAACGGGGGATTTCCATCCCGCGGGTTGGGAATGCACACCATCTTGGAGCCGCTGGCGCAAGCGGACAGCAGGCATACGGTCAGCCCGAAGCTGTGATACCATGGGAGTACGCCCATGTAGGTATGAAAACCGCCTCTTCTCATGGGTTCCGGTTTCCCGCCGGATTCGTGCACCAGGCGGCCCCATTCGTCCATGGCGGAAACGTTGGATGTGAAATTGGTATGGCACAGGGCTGCACCCTTGGGCCGGCCGGTTGTACCACCGGTATAGATGATCAGCGCCAGGTCTTCCGACGGGTTGATCTTGACGGACGGCGGGCTGGGCTGGGCATTGCCCACGGCGTCATCGAAACTGATGTGATTGGGGTCATGGCTTTTCGCCTTGGGGATCTTGCCCAGCAGGCCTCCCAGAATGGCCTTTATTTTCGGCAGGTAAGCCTTGACATTGCAGTAGACCAACGTTTCCACGTTGGTGTTCTTGATGGCTTCCTGGGCCGTGGGATAGAGTTCCGGGTGGTCCATGCAGAAAACCGCCTTTGCACCGGCATCTTTGAGCTGGTAGTTGAGCTCTGCAGGCGTGTAAAGGGGGTTGCATGTCACGCATACGGCGCCGGCCTTGATGATGCCGAAAAAGATAGCCGGATAGTGGGGGATATTCGGCAGAAAGATGGCAACCCGGTCGCCTTTCTTGATTCCCCTGGCGGCAAGAAAGTTGGCGACCCGGTCCGCTGTGTCCTTGACCTGGGTAAACGTGCGTGTCGCATCGTTGAAAATCGTGTAAACAAGGTCCGGATAGTCGCGGGCGGCATCGTCCAGAAAAGAAAATAGCGGTCTTTCATAGTCATAGTTGCTCAGATCTTTTGCAACCCCCTCAGGCCATTTGCTGGTAGGCCATTGTGTAGCTGTCATGATTCGGACTCCTTTTGTTTTTTGTTTGGGTTGTTATATGGAAACGGATTAACGGAAAATACAATAATTCAGTCTTCTTACCATATACCTCACTAGATGTCAAACAAAGTCAGGCGGGGGAAACACTGTTCAAGCCCAAATTGCTCATTATCTGCAAAAAGCAGGGAATATGCGGGCATAAATAGCAATAGTTGAACTATATGTAAAGCTTTTTGATGAAAAAAGGGTTTTTCAGGGGCTTTTGAAGAGGCGGTTCATTGGCCCTCACCTTCACTGTGCCGCTCAGCGCTGCAGGATGGTTTCGCGGTTGATAAGGGGAAGCTTATCAAGGAGCGCCCGGATCTCCGGGTCGTCTTCCAGCCAGTGCCTGAGGCTGCCGAGCATGCTGGCGGCATAGGGACTGTCCGAGCCGTCGGCGGCCGTGTAGTTGACCCACAGGCCGTCCTTCCGGAAAACGACAAGCCCTGCCTCCTCCAGTATTTTCAGGTGCTTGCTCGTTGTGGACTGGGCGACCTGCAGCGCATCCTGGAGTTCGCAGACGCACAATGTTCTGTGTTGAAGGAGTTTCAGTATTTTTACCCGTGTGGGATCTGACAGGGCTTTCATCACTTTTATGAATTTTTTCATGGGATTTATCCAATCGGCAATCGGCGGAGTCAGTCATTTTTGTCAAGGGGGGTGTGCCGGTAGAAAATGACCTGAGCTTTTTCAATGGTTGCCATTCCCTCGGGGATCAATTGGTCCAGTTCCGGAAGCAGGGCCTCGATTTTTTCCCTGGTGTCGACGATTTCCACGACCACCGGCAGGTCCTGGGACAACCGGAGGATGCGGCTTGTATGAATGCGGCTGTTGGCGCCGAATCCCAGTATGCCCCGCAGAACCGTTGCACCGGCCAGCTCGCGCCTGCGGGCGCGTTCAACGATTACTTCGTGAAGCAGCCGCCCGTCATGGCGGTCGTTTTCACCGATGAAAATCCGGAGAAGCACGCATTCCG
>SLGU01000252.1 GCA_007136525.1 Desulfobacteraceae bacterium
GCCAATAGCCCGCTTGCGGTCCAGGCGTCCAAGGACGTACTCAATTTCTGCATGGGAAAACCGGTCGAGGAGGGGCTCAAATACGTGGCTTCCGTCAGCGCCAACATTATCCCGTCAAAAGACCTGATGGAAGCCATCACCGCCTTCATGGAAAAACGGAAGCCCAATTTCACGGGGGAGTGAAGCGGTTGTAGGTTGTAGGTTGTAAGTTGTAAGTTGTAGGTTGTAGGTTGTAGGTTTTGGGGCGGGTTGGATTGATATCTGATGAAGATCTATCTGCATAACCTGGGTTGCGCACGGAACATCGTGGATGGAGAGGCCATGATGGGCCGGCTGGATAAAGCCGGCCACAGCCTTATCGACGATGCCGGAGAGGCCGAGGCCATTATCATCAACACCTGCGGTTTTATTGCGTCGGCTTCGGAAGAATCCGTGGATGCGATTCTCGAACTTGCGCAGCTGAAAAATGTTGGCGCATGTCGGCGGCTTATCGTCACCGGATGCCTGCCGCAGCGGTACCGGGACGATTTGCCGGCCCAACTCCCCGAAGTCGATGCTTTTCTGGGAACCGGGGCATACGACGCGGTGGTATCCGCAATTGGCGGGGAGATGGATCCCGGCGCATGCCTGCTGCCGGACCCGGCTTCGATCCCGCTGCATACCCGCCATACAATGCGGGTTCAAACGACCTACCCCGTCGCCTATGTCAAGGTCATGGAAGGATGCAACCGGCACTGCACCTACTGCATCATCCCCGCGCTCAGGGGGCGTCTGCGCAGCCGGCCCCTGGCTGACGTCACCGAAGAAGTAGCGGCCCTCACCCGGGAAGGGTTCCCGGAAATCGTTCTGATCGGCCAGGACACGACTTCCTGGGGCGAAGACCTGGAAACGAAAGAGACTTTTGCACACCTGCTTGAAGGTGCTGCCCGGGCCGCACCGAATTCATGGGTCCGGTTTTTATACGGGCACCCGGATCGTATTGACGACAACCTGTTGAAAATCATGGGGCGATACGACAATATCTGCCCCTATTTCGACATTCCAATCCAGCATGTAAGCCCGCCCGTACTGAAACGCATGGGGCGCGGCAATCATGACCCCTCATTTTTCAGGGCACTGTTTTCCCGCATACGGGGGGTTGTCCCGGGGGCTGCGATCCGGACCACGGTCATGACGGGATTTCCCGGGGAGACGGATAGCGACTTCAACCGGCTGTACGATTTCATACAGGAAACCCGGTTCGATCACCTGGGGGCATTTGTCTACTCGGATGCAGACGACCTGGCCTCGCACCGGCTGCCGGATCACATCCTCGAAACAGTCGGACGGAATCGGATGGACCTGCTCATGACCCTGCAGGCGTCGATCTCCCTTGATAAAAACGAGACCCGCATCGGCAGAACCGTGCCCGTGCTCATCGAGGAGGATCAGGGAGATGGCAGCCTCATCGGCCGCACCATGTTTCAGGCGCCGGAAGTGGACGGCATCACGGTCGTTTACGCGGACAGCGCCGCTGTCGGACAGTTCATGACCGTTCGTATCACCGATGCAACCGAATACGACCTTGAAGGAGTACCGGCATGACCGGCATCAAAGAAAAGCTGTTGACCCTGGTTGCACCCGACCTTGAAAAAATAGAGGTCGCGCTGAGAAACAACCTGACCCCCCATCTGGATCTCGTGAGGGAGACCGCGGGCCACCTCATGTTCGCCGGCGGAAAACGTCTCCGCCCGCTCCTGATCGTTCTGGCCGCGCGGATCTGCGGCCGTGAAGATGCGTTTGTCACGAAATTCGCCTCCATATTTGAATTTCTCCACACCGCCACCCTGCTCCACGACGACGTGATCGACGGGGCGACCGTAAGAAGGGGGAAACCGGTAGCAAACGCCGTTTACGGCGCGCCGATCACAGTGCTGACCGGCGACTTCCTTTTGGCAAGGGCCCTCAATATCGCAGCGGAATCCGAAAGCATGCGCATCATCAAGGTGGTGTCGGCCATGACCGAAACGATATCCCAGGGGGAGATCCACCAACTCATCAAAAAAGGGGACCTCAGCTTCTCCGAAGAAGAATACATGGCGGTAATCCGCGCCAAGACCGGCGTACTCATCCAGGGCGCCTGCAAGACCGGAGCAATACTGGCAAACGCTGACGAGGCGGCCGAAAAAGCCCTTACAGCCTATGGGGACCACCTCGGCCTGGTCTTCCAGATCGCCGACGACATCCTGGACTATACGGCGGATACGGGCGAGTTGGGGAAAGCCGTAGGCGCGGACCTCAGAGAGGGGAAACTCACCCTGCCGGTGATTCACGCGCTGAAAAAGGCCTCCCCGGACGACCGGGCGCGCATGGCAGCCATCATCGCCAACACGGATTTCACAAAGGCGGAGTTTGACATGCTGCTTGGCCTGCTTGACCGATATGGCGGCATTGCCTATGCAAAAGACGTTGCAGCCGCCCATGTCCAAAAGGCAAAAGAGCGGCTTAACGCCTTTGCGCCTTCCCAAACCCGGGAAATTTTTTCAATGATGGCGGATTACGCATTGAACCGCAGGGCATAATCCGCCCGGCGGATTCACCCATCCGGTGCCGGGGCGCGGGGGTAAAAAAATTCAAGCATTGGATATTCAAGGATAAAGATTATGACCCGTCCGGCTTTTTTTAAACATTGGACAATGTTCCTGGCAGGATTGCTGGCGCTCGCCGTGGCGCCATGGTTTACGGCGGATGCGGGTGCACAGGAACCTCTCGACACAAAAACCGTCATCGCTTCGGGATACAGCCGGATCTATGGCAATATCAGCGATGCAAGAGCCGCAGCCATTGCGGAAAGCATCCGGTTCGCCGTACAGAAGGCCGCTGAAGGGCTTCTGTCCGAGGACCGGGTCACGGCTGACTTTGACGCCGTCAGCCGGGTGCTTCAGGGAAACCCCGGGCAGTTTGTCCGGGACTACCGGATATTGAGGGAGTTGCAGGTGGACCGGTCCTATCGGGTCCTGATCCAGGCCACGGTAATGGTGGACAGAATCCAGGAATCATTCGCCGCCGCAGGGCTTCATACCCGTCCCCGTGAGCTGCCGGCGGTGCTTTTCATGGTGGCGGAAAAGCATCTGGGAGATGCCGGGTACCGGTACTGGTGGCAAGCACCGCTTCCGGACGACGACCCGGTTACAGCCGAATCGCCCATGGCCGGCGTTTTTTCAAACAAGGGGTTCACGGTAATCGACCCGCAACAATTCATGGGATATACCCTTTTTTTCCATGACGGCCTGTCCCTTACCGCCACCCCGGCCGATTACGAGGCCGCCATCTTTGCACGGCGACTGGGCGCCGAGCTGGTCGTAATGGGCACGGCGGAGGCGAATGAAGGCGAACATCGCATCGGGGATGACACCCGCACCTACAGGGGCGGCATCCATCTCCGGGTCATCGATACACAAAGCGGACGGGTATTAACGACGCTCCGGGAGGAGCGGGTTTCCATCGGCAAAGACCCGGATGTTGCAGCCAGAAATGCCATGGCCGACGCCGCATACCAGGTCGGCATACGGCTTGCCGAAAGAATCGAAACCCTTTGGACCGGTGAGGAAACGCCTGTTGGCGGCATTACCATTTCCATTGCCGGCAGGGGCATTCTGCCCAATCTCGAGCGATTCCGGCAGACCGTTTCCGGTCTGCAGAATATCGCTTCGGTTCGAACCCTTCGACTGTCTACTGACAAGGCGACGCTGTGGGTTGATTTCAGGGGAACACCGGATGAGTTGGCAGACAGTCTTTTAAAGCAGTCTTATGGCCCCTTTGGCATCAATATCCTGAAAATCTCGGCCGACAACCTCGAAATCGAAATGATTCGTGATTTGACCTCCGAAATATTAACCGAATAAGGACATCCGCCATGGAAAACAACCAGGTTCACACGCCTTTGAGCGAATTGCAGGCCCGCAGGGAAAAACTCCAGAAACACCTCGTTGAAAAAAATATCGACGGCGCCCTTATCCTGCAGAATGCAGACCTCTTTTATTTCAGCGGAACCAGCCAGCAGGCCAGCCTCTTCATCCCGGCCGAAGGCGAAGCCGTCCTGATGGTGCGCAAAGATCTCGACAGGGCGAAGGTCGAGTCCGCCCTCCCCCTGGTGGTCCCTTTCACGAGTCCCCGTGAAATTCCGGGCATTCTGGAAGACCAGGGCATCCCCATACCCGGGATATTGGGCATGGAGCTCGACGTGCTGCCGGCCAACCAGTATTTCAGCTTCGCCCGCCTTCTTGAGAAAACCGAACTGGTCGATGTCAGCACCGCCATCCGCATGATCCGAAGCGTGAAATCGGCTTATGAAATCTCACTGATCCGGAAATCAGCGGCTTTGTCCGACCGGCTTGCCGCAGAAGTCCCGTCTATCCTGAGAGAAGGCATGACGGAGATCGAACTGGCCGGGCGCATCGAGGCAACGGCGAGGAAATGGGGGCACCAGGGCATTACCCGGATGCGGCTTTTCGGGGCGGAGATGTTCTACGGTCATGTCATGGCCGGACCGGCTGCTGCGACACCGAGCTACCTGGCATCCCCTACCGGGGGCGTGGGCATGAACCCTTCCTTTGCCCAGGGGGCCAGCATGAACCCCATCCGCCGCAACGAACCCATACTGGTGGATGTGGTCTTTGCCCTGGACGGATACCTCTCCGACCACACGCGCATTTTTTCCATCGGCGAACTGCCCGACTTCCTGGTTGAGGCCCA
Organism: Desulfobacteraceae bacterium; assembly: GCA_007136525.1. The sequence continues at coordinate 4,735 of SLGU01000252.1, forward strand.
TCACGCCATGCTCGCCATTCAAAACGCCGTCAAGGCGGCGGCCGTGCCCGGCGCCCTTGCCGGCTATCTTTACGAACTTGCGCTTTCAAAAGCACAGGCCCACGGCCTGGCAGACTATTTCATGGGCGTGGGAGACCAGCGCATACGGTTTATCGGGCACGGCGTCGGGCTGGAAGTGGACGAGTTTCCCATCCTGGCCAAAGGCCAGCGGATGCCCCTTGAGGAAAACATGGTCATTGCATTGGAGCCAAAGGCCATTTTCCCCGGCAAGGGCGTCGTCGGTGTGGAAAACACCCATGTCGTCACGAAAACCGGCCTTGATCAGTTCGGTACATTTCGCGAGGATATTGTTGTTCTGTAATTAAAAAATAGCGGGGGAAAAAATGTTTGATATCGAAAAATGGGACAAGGAGCAAACGCACAGCATTATGATGGAACTGCTTTACAGCTTCAACTACATGTGGTTCCTCATGGAAGGCTGGGTAAAAACACACTGTCCGGAGAAAGCTGACAGTGAGGCGTTCCGGAATCTTTCCGAACAATTCGGTTCATACCAGGCAAATCGCGTCGGAAAAACCTTCACCGAGCCTCTGGAAGGCGTCGATCGCCTGGTTGAATTTCTCAAACGTTCCCACTGGTTTGCCTTTGAAGATATAAAACTTGAAAAGCTTTCCGACAAAAAACTCCGGATGCGGACGTCGGGATGTACGGCCCAGAAAGCGGCAAAAAAATGGGGAATGGACCACTATGCCTGCGGCAACGGCGGCTTCAGGCTTAGAAAAGGCTTTTTCACCCGCATCGATCCAACAGCAAATATCACCCGCGTTTTCACCCCGCCGGATGAAAGGCCGGCCGATACGCCCGAAGACATTTCCTGTGAATGGGTCATCACTATCAGGTAGACTGTATTTCGGGCCTCCGGGCGTGATCCTATTTACGGCCCCTTTTGACCGCCGGATCGACCACAAAGGGGGGATAATCCGCCCGGATGAAAGGGCGCCGCGCCGCCCCCAGCCTGAGGCCCTCCAGGATGGACCGGTCCGCGCAATTGACGATCATGTGCATCAGCTCCGCCCCCCGCAGAAAGCCTAGGCTTCCCGAGACCGCTGCGATTTCATCGAACCGGTCCACGCTGTCCCTGCGGATTGCCGTGCCTGCCATGATGACCGGCACGGTTTCCCCGGAATGGACCAGGCCGGAGCGGGCGGGGGTGCTGTGATCCGATGTGATCACGGCCAGAAGATCATCCTTTTTTCCAAGCGCGTCCACAAGACCGGCAAACCCGGCGTCAAGGGCTGCGATTGCTTCTTTTTTCAATTCAGGGGTCCCGTTATGGGAAACCTCATCAGGCACCTTGGTATGCACGTGGACAAAATCATGGGCCGCATCGTCAAGTGCCATCCGGATCCGTTCTGCAAGATCGTCCCCGGGAGCGCCCGTATCCCCAACCGCCGTAAAATCGAAACCCACTGTCATGGCAATCCCCTTGAAAAGGCCGCCCGAAGCAATCATCGCGGGCGAAAACCCCCATTTTTCCGAAAACGGCTGCTGGGCCACCCGGCGGCCTGCCCGCTGGGTCACCAGGAAATTGCCGCGAATTGCCGGATTCTTGCCTTTTCCGGCGGCTTTCACCCCTTTAAGGCGCCCATAACACCAGGACAGGTATTGATTCATGTGTTCTGCGGTTTTCGCCGCACGCGCCGGTTCGGTGCTTTCCGCAAAGGGCACGACCCGTCCCACCGGTGCATGGGTGTATATCGGGTCCGAATCCGAAATATCCGGTATCACATCTCCCCTGAGGACCAATATCCCCTCGTTTCGGCGGGTATGGTGGAGCTCGGAGACCACCCCGTGGGATTCAAACGGGGTCAACCGATCATAAAACGCGGAAAGTTCCTTAAAGGTGCCTTCTACCGCATCCCGGCCGTATCTCAGGTGCGGCAGGCCGCCTGAAAAACGCACCCGGCAGAGATGGGCTAAAATCGCCACGTCCTTGTCACCGCAAGGCACGCCAAATCCCGTCGCCTCTAGAAACCCCCTGCCGGGAAACGCCGCCATGTCATAGCCAAACATAAGAAAATGCGCATTTTCGCTGGGCAGGCACTGCCCCGGCACCCCGGCATGGTAAGTGCCGTTGGCGCCCATCCGGGCCAACTTGTCAAGGTTCGGCGTGGCCGCCGCAGCCAAAGGCGTGCGATGGCCCAACTCGTCGTAGGTGCGGTCTCCAAGTCCGTCCAGAACAACCAGGATGACCTTGATTTTTCGTGTTACGTGCATGGCTGTTTCATTCCCCGCCGATGCATTGCGCAATGGCCTGCTTTGCCGCGGCTTCATGGTCCGGCACACGATTGTCAAGGTATGCGGCGATCATAAAACGGGCAGCAGAACCTGCAAATTCGTTAAAATAGCGCATCACGGCATCGGCACCAATGCCGATGCCGCCCATGGCCTGCTTGTAGTTTCCAGAAAGGCAGCACCCGAGCTGGTCCTTGCCCCGCTGCCACGGCATTCCGAGGATTTCTTCGATTGCGCGCCCGTCAGAGATATCCGCCAGGGGCAAAAGGAGGCGCACATCAAACGACCCGGCAAAGCGCACGTAAAAATCAAGCGCTTCGCCCACCTGGTTTATCTTGACCTCCCCGCTGTGGGATTTGCGCTCTCCGGCTATGATGGGGGCATTGCCCAGCATGCGCGACAGGGGGATGCGCACGGCATGGAGATACAGGTGGCACCCCGTGCAGGGGGTGTAATGCCCGAAAACACGGATCACGTCATTTACAAACCGCCCGTTGAGAGCATGCCAGAATGCGGGGGAACCAACCACCAGGAGGGGGTGCACCCGGGTGCCCGGCAATCGGCGTACCAGGCGATTCACCGCCTCTTCCACGCTGCGCCATGGCCCGTGCTCCGATCCGGTATACGCATAAACCGGCAGCAGGTTGCCGAACCCGTTTTCCCTGACCGCGCAAACTGCGGCGGCCACGCTGTCCCTGCCTGCGATTTCAACGATTGCCAGATCGTCCAGGGCGCGGTACATGTCCGCCTGGCCTTTTGAAAGCATCCACGCGGGAAGGTCAAAGACCATTTCCGGCTTATCCCTGAAAACCGCCGACAGCCGCTCTTCCCTGACTGTCGGCGCATTGCCTGTCATCATGCCCCCCCCTGAAAATACCCGCCGGGATGACCGATGGCCACGGCACGGCGGCCTTTGTTGACTATAACCCATCTCAAAATTCGGATTTCGCCCCAGCCCCTTGTTTGGATTTTGTTTTTCCGAAATCGAAATCGCTATCGGGATCGGAATCGGTTTTTTCAAATCCGCAGAAAACGCATCTTCCTTTTGATACGGGAGCCACCAAGTTTTTCGTGTCCAGGTGTCATATTCTTTACTTTCGATTGCGATAGCGATTTGGATTTGGTTTTCGATTATCCCAACAAAAAGATTAGGCCGAAAGACTATTTTGAATTGGGTTCTATTGACAATCTGTATATCATGCAGAAAAGCTGATGAATATCAAAAAATCGTTTCACTGGAAGGGGCCCGAAAC
>SLGU01000317.1 GCA_007136525.1 Desulfobacteraceae bacterium
GGCCGATCACCAGCAGGGCGGTGAACACGTCGACGACGGCCACGGACACGGGAGACCTTCCGTGCAGGTCCAAGGGGGGCGGGGAGCCGGCCGGGGCCGGCTGGGGATCCGATCGCGCCGGGTGCACGCGTCCCGCGTCCTTCGGGCGCTCGCGCCGGATCGTGGCGGTCGCAGGCCCAGACGCGATCCCAGGGGCTGTCTTCGACCGTAGCAACGGCGCGCGCCGGCGGAGCGGGGCTGACCCGTCCGTCCGCCGCTGCACGCTGCCGGTGCGGGTAGCGTGGCGAGGCATGGAACCTGGGCACCTCGCCGGTCTGCGGACCTTCTCCTCGGTGGCCGCTGACATCCTCGCCAGCCCCCCACGCCGAGGTGGTACCCGGATCGTGGCCGTGGACGGCGGTTCTGCGGCCGGGAAGTCCACCTTCGCCGCCCGTCTCGCGCGTGCGCTGGGGACGACCGTCGTGCACACCGATGATGTGGCCTGGTGGGAGAGCTTCTTCGGGTGGGCGCCGCTGCTGGTCGAAGGCGTGCTGGAGCCACTGACGGAGGGACGGTCCGTGCGGTTCCGCCCGCCCGCCTGGGAGGCGCGTGAGCGTGACGGCGCCATCGTGGCGGAGCCCGGCCCGGCGGTGGTCGTGGAGGGTGTGGGCGCCGGCCGTCGGGAGCTGTCGGACCACCTGGACCACCTCATCTGGGTCGACACCGACCGCCAACTGGCGTACGAGCGAGGCTTGGCCCGGCCGGGGGAGGACCCGGTGTTCTGGCGGGAGTGGGAGCGCGAGGAGGAGGAGCACTTCGCGCGGGATAGGCCCTGGGAGCGGGCGGACCTGCTGGTCAGCAACGACCCTCCGCTGCCGCCGGACCCGGAGCGACAGTTGCGGGTGATCGACGCGGTCACGTGGCGCATCGAGGACCGTCCCCGCTGAGCTGGGCCGCCACCCCGCCGAGCCCGGCTGGGCGCGGGCGGACCGTGAACGTCGGCCCTTCGGACGGGCTGCGAGGTGGGCTCTGGCGGCGCTGCCACCTACCTTCGGAGGTTCACAGCTACGCCCCCGCGACCGTCGCCACCTCGGCATCAGCACCTCGGAGCTCCCATGGATGTCACCACCTTCCACCTCGTTGACGGCACCGCGGTGCCGCGCCTGGGCTTCGGCACCTTCCAGCTCTCTGGCGACGAGGCCTACCGCTCCGTGGTGACCGCGCTGGACGTGGGCTACCGCCACATCGACACCGCCCAGGGCTACGCCAACGAGGCGGAGGTCGGCCGTGCGCTGGCCGACAGCAGCGTCGATCGCGACGAGGTGTTCGTCACCACGAAGCTCAAGCCCTCGAACGCCACCTCGGGTGCGGTCCGGTCCTCGATGGTGGACAGCCTGCGCGCCCTGGGCACGGACCGGGTGGACCTGCTGCTCCTGCACTGGCCGGCTGAGCACGTCGCGCCGCTGGCCGAGACGCTGGAGGCGATGACGAGCCTGCGGGAGGACGGACTGACCCGCGAGATCGGGGTCTCGAACTTCCCGTCGAAGATGCTGGCGAGGGCCTACGAGCTGGCACCGGTCGTGACCGACCAGGTGGAGCATCACCCCTACCTCGGCGTCGCCAAGATCGAGCAGGTGCTACGCGTGCGCGGCGGTTTCCTCACGGCGTACTCGCCGCTGGCCCGCGGGGCCGTCGCCGACGACCCCGTCCTCAAGGAGTTGGCGATCGCCCACGACGTCACGCCCGCGCAGGTGACCCTGCGCTGGATGCTGCAGCGGCCTGGCGTGGTCGCGATCCCGAAGTCGGGGACGCCCGAGCGCATCCGCACCAACTTCGCGGTGTTCGACTTCGAGCTGAGCGACGACGAGATGGCCCGCATCGACGCGTTGGAGCGGGGCGAGCGGCTGATCGACCCGGACGGTTCGCCCGACTGGGACTGACGGGTCGGCCCCTGCCGGCCCGCGGCGACAGGGACTCGCTGGCACTGCGCCCAGGGCAGCCCGGGAGATTACGTAAAGTAGTCCTTGTCACTCTGGGTGACGTGTGCGACGGTGGTCGCTGTACGACACCCGTTCGCTTGGGAGCACCGCACGTCGACCTCGGGTGTCGGGGGAGCGCGCCATGCCGACCATGCACCACCCAGTCCCGCCTACGAGCCCACACCGGGGTCCCGAGCGTTGTCTCGTCCCGCCGAGCCCCGAACTGCTCGAGCGGCTCGAGGACGACCTCGCCGAACTGCAGCAACATGTCAGCGAGCGGATGAGCAACCGCGTCCTGCTCGCTGCCGAGCCCAAACGTCCCGGGCTCAACGATGGTTTGATCCTGCCCGGCAACATGTTCCCGCTCGGGACCTCCCTGGACCGGGTCACCCGCGCGGCCTCCGAACGTGCACCGCTGCACGGGACCCTGCGTGTGGTGGTCGTGCTCGTCGACTTCGACGATCGGGCGATGACCCGTCCCACGACCGAGTTCCGTGACCTGTTCTTCTCCGAGGGCGTGCTGGCGGACGGCAGCGTCCGCGAGTACCTGACCGAGGTCTCCAACGGCCTCGTGACCCTCGACGGCGAGGTGGTGGGGCCCTACCGGATGCCGCGGGAGCTGTCGGAGTACGCCAACGGGGCATCCGGCACCGGGGGGTCGCTGCCGAACGCACGCACGATGGCACGGGATGCGGCCGAGGCGGCCGATCCGGACGTCGACTTCGCCGCCTACGACAACGACGGCAACGGGTTCGTGGACGCCTTCATCGTCCTGCACGCGGGACCGGGGGCGGAGCAGACCGGTTCGCCGAACGACATCTGGTCCCACAAGTGGGTGCTGTCGGGTGGGGTGTACGAGACCGACGGAACCAAGATCTACGGCTACCTCACCGTCCCCGAGGACGCGCGGATCGGTGTGTGCGCCCATGAGCTCGGCCACCTGCTCTTCGGGTGGCCGGATCTCTACGACACCGATGGCTCATCGAGTGGCATCGGCAACTGGTGTCTGATGGCAGGCGGATCGTGGAACGGCGGCGGCGATGTGCCCGCGCACCCCTCCGCGTGGTGCAAGGCCGACCAGGGCTGGGTCTCGGTCGTCGCCCACAACACCAACAGCGCCGCGACGATCAGCGATGTCAAGGACGACCACACCGTCCACCGCCTCTGGAAGGGGGGCGCGCCCGGTCAGGAGTACTTCCTGGTCGAGAACCGCCAACGCACCCGCTACGACCGGTTGCTGCCGGGCGATGGCCTGCTGGTGTGGCACATCGATGAGGCGATCGCGACCAACAGCAACGAGGCACACCCGAAGGTCGCGCTCGAGCAGGCCGACGGACAGCAGCACCTGGAGAACCGGATCAACCGCGGGGATGCGGGAGACCCATACCCGGGGAGCAGCGACAACCGCGCCTTCACCGCCACCTCGACGCCCAACTCGAAGTCCTACGGCGGCATCGACACCTGCGTGTCGATCACTGCCATCAGCGACAGCTCCCCGGTGATGACCGCCAACCTGAAGGTGGTCTGCTTCGATCGGTTCAAGGTGATCCGGGACAAGACCGGGGACAAGCTGACCATCCGCGAGAAGCCTGCCGTCCTCGAGGGCAAGCGCCTGCGCAAGGACATCGCCAAGGAGAAGGAGGCCAAGGAGTTCGGCATCGACAAGCGTCCCGAGAAGCCGGAGATCGACAAGGGCCGGGTCGGCTACGAGAAGCCGCCGATCACGGAGAAGCAGCGCGAGCTGCCCGACATCCGGCGCTCCGAGGTGGATGACGCGGTCGCCTACCTCGAAGCACGCGTCGCGGCGCTGGAGGCGATGCTGGGCGGCGGCCAGCCGTTCATCGAGGAGGAGCTGCGCCCTGATCTCAGTGGCTCGGCACTGCTGGAGGAGGAGGACCTCGAGGTGCTCCGCCAGCGGTTGGCCGGCGGCGATCCCGCTGCCAAGTCGGAGTTCGATGCCAAGCCGCCGGAGGGCTGAGCGTGGGAGGCGAGCGTCCGCGACTGCTGGTCGTCGCGGACGCCTCCGATCGGGGGGCTCAGGCGGTCGCCGAGGTCGTGGCGGCCCGACACGGGGAGCAGGCGGTGGTCAGGGTCGCGCCGGCGACCCTGACCACCTCGGCCGCCTGGCAGCACCGGATCGTCGCGGGCCGCGCGTCGACAGCCCTGCAGCTTCCCGACGGGAGCTGGCTGGGCGATCCTCCCGCGGCTGTGGTGCTGAACCGCATGCGGTGGGTGATGCCTCCGACCATGTCCTCGGCGGCTGACGGGCAGTACGCCGTGATGGAACTCCACGCGCTGCTGCTCAGCTGGTTCGCGGGGCTCGATGCGCTGGTCGTGAACCCACCGACGCCCTCGAACCTCGCTGGTGTCGGTTTCACCGATCTCGACCTGCTCGCGCATCTGACACGTCGTGGCCTGCCGATCCGCACCCTGGAACTGACCACCCAGCGGCGCTCTGCGTCGAGCGCACCCGCAGCCCACGCCGACCCGCCCTACCGGTGGAGTCCCGAACCGTCCGGGTGGGCGCGGGTCCTGGTGGCAGGCAGCCTCGTGCTCGGCGCGCCCGCCGGGGCCGACGACCTGTGTCGAGAGGTGGCCGAGGTGCTCCGCTGTCCCTTGCTGGAGGTGAGCCTCGTGCGCGAGGCGGACCGCGGCTGGGTGGTCTCCGCCGTCGACCATCTGCCGGCGCTCGAAGAGCCGGCGGAGGTCCAGGCCGTGGTCGACCTCATCGACCGCTCGGTGGCGTCGTGCGACCCGGCTCCGCAGGCCGTCGCGGCGTGGGCGTCGCACCCAGCACCTGGTGGGAGGGCGACGACGTGATCGTGTTGTGCGGCATCCCCTCCGAACCGCCCATGCGCCTGGCCATCGACGCGGCGGAGCGTGCGGGTATCGACCACCTCGTCGTCAACCAGCGGGATGCGCACCGATGGGAGTTGCGGGTGGTGACCGGTGGGAGCGGGATCGGTGGTGCACTCGTCGTCGGGGGGACCGCGCACGATCTGGCTGCGGTGACCGGGGTCTACGTCCGCATGACCTCCCCCGAGGAACTCCCGGAGGTCCGTGGCTACGGCCGTCGGCCGCCCGACCCGCAGGTCGCAGCCCAGGTGCTCGCCTTCCACTCGTTGTTCGCGATGTGGCTGGAAGGTGCGTCGTGTCGGGTGGCCAACCGCCTCAGCGTGGGAGGCTCGAACCTCTCCAAGCCCTACCAGGCGCAGCTCATCGCGGCTGCGGGCCTCCCGGTCCCCGACACCCTGGTGACCAACGATCCGTCGGCCGCAGCCCGCTTCGGCCAGGATCACGACGAGGTGGTGTTCAAGTCGGTGTCCAGCGTCCGGTCGATCGTGCGCCGACTGGACGACGACCGGCGTGCTCAGCTCGAGAGGGTGCGGTCTCTCCCGACCCAGTTCCAGCGCCTGATCCCTGGCACCGACGTGCGTGTCCACGTGGTCGGAGAGGAGGTCTTCGCCACCGAGATCGTCTCGCGAGCCGTCGACTACCGCTATGCCGGCCGCGACGGGCAGGACGCATCGTTCCGGCCGGTGGACCTGCCGGCGGAGGTGGAGGAGGCCTGTCGGCGCGTGGCGGTGGCGCTGGAACTGCCCTTCTGCGGCATAGATCTGCGCCGCGGCCCGGACGGTGACTACACCTGTTTCGAGGTCAACCCGTCACCCGGCTACAGCTACTATCAGGCGCACACGGGCCAGCCGATCGCCGAGGCGCTGGTGGGGTGGCTGTCCGGCTGAGTGCTCCGACCGATGTGTCTGGAGGAGGCCAGCGTGGTGCAGGCGGTCGAGAACTGGACCGAGGTCGACGGGGCGATCGCGGACGTCGGCCCGGAGCCGGGTGGGTCGCCGCAGACACTGGTCGCCGTCGACGTCGAGCGGACCGCGCCGGTCGAAGGGTTCCCCGACCTGCTCGGCGAGGTGGCAGGCAGCCGGCTGGAGCTCCGCCTGCGCAACGAGGTGGCCGCCGGGCTCGACCTCGAGGTGGGTCGCACCCTCCACGCGTGGGTGCAGCGCGTTAGCCCCACCGTGCTCGTCGTGCACTCGGAACACGTGCGCTGCGAGGACCGCTGACCCGAGGTTCGTGACCCCGGGCCACGCACCCGTGACCGATGGCCGACCGGTCACCCGGTCGGCCATCGGTTCGGTGCGCTAGGGCGTCAGACGAGCCGTTGCCGCAGCACGAGCGCCAGCCCGCCAGCGGCTGCCAAGGCCAGGACCGTTGCGATCACGCGGAACGGTGTCGACGGTCCTCCGTCCGGGCTGCCGATGGCGGCGAGCTCGAACTGGTAGACCGCGGAGGCCTCGGCACCCTCGACGGTGCCGTAGGGCAACCCCTCACCGGCCTGTCCACGGGCGTCGGCGGCCATGGCGTGCTGGACGGCGACCGCCGGGGTGATGGTCGCCTCGCTGGCACCGGCTACGAGCTGCGAGGTGCCCTCGTCGGTCAGACGCCGGGAACCCTCGGCGACGCCGCTCATGGCGTCCTCGACCGTGACGAGACCGTCAGCGAGCGTCTGCGCGCCGTCGCCGGCGTCGCCCAGCCCGTCGGCGAGCTGGTTCGCGCCGTCGTCGAGCTGCCCGAGACCGTCGGCCAATTGTCGCGCTCCATCGCCCAGTTCCCCGAGACCGCTGGCGAGCTGGTTCGCGCCGTCGTCAAGCTGTCCCAGCCCAGAAGCCAGATCACGTGAACCGGCCGCAGCCGCCGATGTTCCACCTGCCAACTGCTGACCGCCTGCGTCGAGCTGTCCCAGCCCGGCGTTCAGGTCTCGTGCGCCGGCAGCGGCTGCGCCGGCGCCGGCCGCGACCTGTCCGGCCCCGGCCGCGAGGGCGTCCGCGCCAGCCGCCAGGGGAGCGGTCCCCTCGGCGCGGAGCTGACCGGTCCCGCCTGCGAGCTCTGCAGCACCCTGGGCGACCGCGTTCGCTCCACCTAGCAGCGTCGGGTTGACCTTTGGGTCGTCTTCCACGCTCCCGAGGCCAGCGTTGATCGTTGCGAGCGAGAGCTCTAGGCCTTGCAGGAGGCCACACGGGCCCGTGCCGGCTACATACCCGTCGTCACCAGGGGAGAGGCAGCCAGGATTGGCAGGGTTGCTCAGTCCACCGGCCAGAAGGCGTAGTACCTGCCTCAGGCCGCAAGGCGCCATGCCATCGACATAGCCGTCATCACTTGGTGACAGGCACATCGGGTTGAAGGTCGGCTCTCCGACGGCTTCGGCTGCCGGGTTCGAAACGCCTCCAGCAATCTCAACAAGGCCGTCGTTGAGTTCTTCGGACCCGCAATTGAGGACCTTGGTAGCCAGGGTGAGGGGTGGATCTAGCTCGTCCTTGACGAGCTCTTCAAACAGTCCTCGGGCGGCTTCACAGGTCGCCGGAAACTCACCAAAGGCGGCCTGCAGCAGGTCAAGGCCGGCAAGGATCGTACCGTCCGCATCCCTGGTGCCGATCACGGCCCGGGCTGCCAGGAGTCGCTGGATATCAGCGGCTAGTTCCGGATCGTCCCTCGCCTCGAGGCTGGCGACCGTCCCGTTGATGAGGCTAAGAACGCCAGGTACGGCTTCATCCGCCAGGGTGTCGATCCCGGGTCCAATACGGGTCTCCATAGCGTCGAGAAGCAGCCCGAGCCCTCCCTCCAGCTGCGCACCCCCGGCTTGTGCAGCCTCTATACCGACGAGCAAGCGCCCGTCAATGGTGGCGATGAGGAGTCGAGCCACGTCGCTTAATTGTTCCGCCCCGGCGATCAGTGCAGGTGTGCCGGTAGGTGCGTTCGCAGCCGCCTTTAGCTGCTCCAGTCCAGCCAGGACTAACGCGGCACCTTCCTGCAGCTCCGCGGCCCCCTCTGCGATGCGCGCCATGTTTGCGTCGATCGCCCCCGCACCGGCTGCCAGGTCCGACCCTCCGGCGCTGAGTTCCTGGCTGCCCTCCGCGAGCTGACCGAGTCCGGAGCTGAGTTCCGTTGATCCAGCGGACGCCTGACCGAGACCGGCTGATAGCTCGCCGGCGCCCGCGCTCAGCTGACCGAGCCCGGAGGACAGCTCCTGGCCGCCGGCCCGGGCGGCGCCCATGCCTGCCGCGAGCTCCCTACTGCCCTCCTGTGCTGTCCCTGCGCCAACCGCCAGCCGCCGGCCACCGTCGCTCGCCGCGCCGGTCCCGTCAGCCAGCTGGCGCGAACCCGGGACGGCCGAGTCGTTCAGGCCAGCGGCCAGCTTCTCGCTGCCGTTCGCCAACCGCCCGACGCCCAGGAAGAGCTGCTGTGCCCCGATCGCGAGCGCCTGGAGGTTCGCATCGATCTGCAGCCCTCCACCGGCGATCTCACTCAA